>JBEPUM010000023.1:0-29580 GCA_041691515.1 Pseudomonadota bacterium
CCACGGCAGTCATGCCCATCGCACCGAACAGATACGGCAGCAGGCCGCCGAACAGCAGGCCGACCACGACATAGGGATTGTTCAGCGAGAAGTCAGGCAGTACGCCCTGGAAGTACGGATACTTCGGAGCGTTGGCGATGAAGAACTTGAGGTCTTCGTTGTAGGCTGCAAACAACACCAGCGCGCCGAGACCGGCGGAGCCGATGGCGTAACCCTTGGTGACCGCCTTGGTGGTGTTGCCGACAGCGTCCAGCGCGTCCGTCGATTTGCGGACTTCCTTCGGCAGGCCGGCCATTTCGGCAATGCCACCGGCATTGTCGGTAACCGGACCGAAGGCGTCGAGCGCCACGATCATGCCGGCCAGAGCCAGCATGGTGGTGGTCGCAATTGCAATACCGAACAGACCCGCAAGGCTGTAGGTCACCAGAATGCCGGCGATGATCACAATCGCCGGACCCGCGGTGGATTCCATCGAGATCGCAAGACCCTGAATCACGTTGGTGCCGTGACCCGTGACCGAGGATGCCGCGATCGATTTTACCGGACGATAATCTGTACCGGTGTAGTATTCGGTGATCACGATGATCAAGCCGGTGACCACAAGGCCGGCAACGCCGCATTCGAACAGCGCCATGCCGGTGTACTTCACACCTGCCAGCGGACCGAAGCCGACCAGCGTGTGAATAACGAAACCAACACCCACCAGCGACAGAACGCCGGTAGCAATCAGGCCCTTGTACAGCGCGCCCATGATGGACTGGCTGGCGCCGAGCTTGACGAAGAAGGTGCCGACGATCGAGGTGATGATGCAGACGCCGCCGATGGCGAGCGGCAGCGTCATCATGTTGACCAGCAACGGCGAGGTCGCGAAGAAGATCGCGGCGAGCACCATGGTGGCGACCGCGGTCACCGCATAGGTCTCGAACAAGTCCGCCGCCATGCCGGCGCAATCGCCGACGTTGTCACCGACGTTGTCGGCAATCGTCGCCGGATTACGCGGATCATCTTCCGGAATACCGGCTTCGACCTTGCCGACGAGATCGCCACCGACATCCGCGCCCTTGGTGAAGATGCCGCCGCCGAGACGGGCGAAGATCGAGATCAGCGAAGCACCGAAACCGAGCGCGACCATTGCATCGACAACCGTGCGGCTGTTGGCAGCAAATCCGAGATAGTGCGTGAGGAAGGCAAAGTAGAGTGTGACGCCAAGCAGCGCGAGCCCTGCGACCAGCATTCCCGTGATCGCACCCGCCTTGAAGGCCAGTTCAAGACCACCGGCCAGCGACTTGGTCGCCGCCTGCGCGGTGCGCACGTTGGCGCGAACCGAAACATTCATGCCGATGAAGCCGGCAGCGCCCGACAGCACGGCACCGATCAGAAAGCCGAACGCAACCAGTGTGCCGAGGAAGTAGGCGAGCAACGCGAAGATCACGATGCCCACGATTCCGATCGTGGTGTATTGCCGACGTAGATAAGCTTGCGCACCCTCGCGCACCGCAGCGGCGATTTCCTGCATCCGTGCGCTGCCGGCATCGGCGGCCAGAACCGACGATGTCGCCCACGCGGCGTAAACAATCGAAAGTGCTCCGCAGAGCACGATCATCCATAAAGCTGTCATTTAATTTTGCCTCAGATCCAGAATTTGCCCCGACAACGCTTCGAACCGCGGACGCGGACGAGCGTACAAACGCGAGGTCTACCTTTTGGGAAAGCGACCTCAAATCGGCGGGACCATGCCAAAATCGCACTCCCGGCGCAACGCTACCATGAGGCAAAATGATCGATTTCCGTAAGGAATTGCTGGAAAATGCCCCAACGGAACGGCCGTAGGTTTGCCGGCCACTCCCGCGATGTCCCAATACCTCAGCAAACCACAACGAATCAGACGAACGCGCTACCCCGTCGTAACGGCCGTCTCCAGATCGGACGGATCGACGGTGCGGTTGAGGTTGGCATGCAGCTTCTCATGATCAAGTTCACCCTCCCACCAGGACACGAACACAGTCGCAATACCATTCCCGGTGATGTTGGTGAGCGCGCGCACCTCGCTCATGAACTTGTCGATCGAAAACACGATCGCCATGCCCGGCACCAGCGCCGGGTTTACGACCGATAGTGTCGCCGCCAACGTGATGAAGCCGGCGCCGGTGACCCCGCTCGCGCCCTTCGAGGTCAGCATCGCAACCACCAGAATGGTCAGCTGCTGACCGAACGACAGCTCGACGCCGAGCGCTTGCGAGATGAACAGTGTCGCCAGTGTCATGTAGATGTTGGTACCGTCGAGATTGAACGAATAACCGGTAGGCACCACGAGGCCGACCACCGACTTCGAGCAGCCAAGGCGCTCGAGCTTCTCCATCAACTGCGGCAACGCGCTCTCTGACGAGCTTGTGCCGAGCACGATCAACAGCTCGTCCTTGATATAGGCAAGGAACTTGAAGATGTTGAAGCCAATGAACCGCGCGACCGCGCCAAGCACGACGAAGACGAACAGCGCAGCCGTCGCATAGAACAACGCGATCAGGCCGACGAGATTGCCGAGCGCCGCCGGGCCGAACTTGCCGATGGTATAGGCCATGGCGCCGAACGCGCCGATCGGCGCCGCCTTCATCACGATGGCGATGACCCCGAATACCGCGTGCGACGTGTCATCGATAATATCTCGCAGCCGTGCGCCGCGTTCACCTAGCGCCATCAGCGAAAAGCCGAACAGGATCGCGAACAGCAGCACTTGCAGGATGTCGCCCTTGGCAAGTGAGCCGACCACGCTGTCCGGAATGATATTCAGGACGAAGTCCACGGACTTCGTGTGCGCGGCCTGCTCGACATATTTCTGGACCGCGGCGGCATCCGGCTTGGCCGCAAGTCCATGGCCAGCCTGAATCAGGTTGCCCATGATGAGGCCGAGCATCAAAGCGAACGAAGAGACGATCTCGAAATAGACCAGCGCCTTGACGCCGACGCGACCGACCTTCTTTGCGTCCTGGATATGCGAGATGCCGGAAACGACCGTGCAGAAGATGATCGGCGCGATCACCATCTTGATCAGCTTGATAAAGCCGTCGCCAAGCGCCTTGATCCAGTCATTGGTGGCAAAGCTGGGCCACAATGATCCCACCACGATACCCAGCAAAATCGCGATCAGCACCTGTACATAAAGAATCTTGTACCAGGGTTTTGCCGTCGTCCCCGCCACTGTCGCCGCCGTTGCCGACATGACACATGCTCCCGGTCATCCGTGCGAGGCACTCCGGTCATCGTGCGATGACACCGCCCCCAATCATCGTAACCAAGGACAAATGGTCGCACTGAGTCAATGGCGCACCACGTCTTTCAATGTCGGTGTGCTGGCATGCCAGCCGCTGGTCGATCAGGCTTTGCTTCCTGTCAGCCAGTGCGTGATGCGTGCGACTGCGTCGTGCATTTCCGCTTGGGAGCGCGCATAGGAAAATCGCACGAACGAGCGGCCGTGAACCGGATCGAAGTCGACGCCGGGCGTCGCCGCGACATGCGCTTCCTCCAGCATTTTTCGCGCGAATTCATAACTGTCGGAGGTGAACTTGGAGACATCGGCATAGAGGTAAAACGCACCGTCCGCCGGAAGGAACTCACTCAATCCGGCTTGCGGCAAACCCGCGATCAAAATGTGGCGGTTCGCCTCATAACCGCGCTTCACGACCTCCATTTCCTCCCGCCCGGCGAACGCAGCCTCGGCCGCGATCTGTGACAGCGTCGGCACCGAAATCGACAGGTTCTGCTGCAATCGCTCGATCGGCCGGACCAATGGCTCCGGCACCACCATCCAGCCGACGCGCCAGCCGGTCATGCAAAAGTATTTCGAGAATGAATTGATCACCACCGCGTGCGGCGAGAGTTCCGCGGCAGTGACCGCGGGGAACGCATAATCGAGGCCGTGATAGATCTCGTCGGAGATGAAACGGATGCCCTCGCTCTCGGCGGCGGCGATCAGCTGCGTCAGCGCCTCGCGCGACATCATGGTGCCCGTGGGATTGGCCGGGCTTCCGACCAGCACCCCCTTCAATGGCGTCTTGCGGTGGGCCGCAAGCAACGCCTCGCCGGTCAGGGCGTGACGGTTTTCTCTCGATGTTTCGATCAGCACCGGCTCGCAACCCAGCGCAGTGAGGATATGCCGGTACGGCGGATAGCCCGGCACCGTCACGGCAACCCGGTCGCCGGGCTCGAACATCGCGAGGAAGGCCAGGATGAATGCGCCCGACGATCCCGTGGTCACGACGACGCGTTCGGGATCGACCGCGCAGCCATAGGCCTCGCGATAATGCCGCGCGATCCGAGCCCGCAACGAGGGAATGCCGAGCGCCGAGGTGTAATCGATCTGGCCGTGCTCGAGTGCGGCATGCGCCGCATCCAGCGCGGTGCGCGGCGCAGGCGCCGATGGCTGCCCGACCTCCATGTGAATGACATGGCCGCCAGCGGCCTCGATCCGCGCCGCCGCCGCCATCACGTCCATCACCATGAAGGGCGGAACTTCGCTGCGGCCAGATGCCGCCAACAGGCCCTTGGCCCGGTCTCTCAGTGTCGCATCGAGCATGGAAATCTGTTAATTCGCTTCCGGTTGCGGCAAATGCGGAAGCCGCGTTCCCGCCGTATTCAAAGGGTTGTTAGGGCATATAACGTATTCGAACCATGGCCAATGACTAAAGACATGACCCAGCGGCTCCCTGTTCGCCGCCCGCTGTCGAAGCTGACCGCGCTGATCACCGCGTGTGCGCTGACAAGTGCCTCGTTACCGGTCCACGCCCAGCAGGCCAAAGGGCCGCCGGTGCTGCGTGATACCGAGACCGAGCAGTTGCTGCGCGATTACACGCGGCCGATCCTTCGCGTAGCAGGTCTGGAAAAGCAGAACATCCAGATGGTCATCATCAATGACAAATCGTTCAACGCATTTGTCGCCGACGGCCGCCGCATTTTCGTGAACTACGGCGCGATCATGCAATCAACGACCCCGAACCAGTTGATCGGCGTGCTCGCCCATGAGACCGGACATCTCGCCGGCGGACACCTCTCCAAGTTTCGCGAACAGCTCTCCCGAACCCAGACTCAAATGATCATCGCCATGTTGCTCGGCGCCGGCGCCCTTGCGGCCGGAGCCGCGGGCGGTGGCGGAGGCACTGGCGCCGCGACCAACATCGGCGCCGCCGCGATCAGCGCACCGCAGGAAATCGCCCGCCGCAGTCTGTTGTCCTACCAACGGCAGCAGGAAGAGAACGCCGACCGCGCAGGCGCGAAATTCCTGACCGCGACCGGACAATCGGCGAAGGGCATGTACGAGACCTTCAAGCGCTTCACCGACGAAAGCCTGTTCGCGGCGCACGGCGCCGATCCCTATGTGCAGTCCCACCCCATGCCGGCCGATCGTGTTGCCGCGCTCGCGGAACTCGCCAAAACCAGCCCCTATTGGGACAAGAAGGACGACCCGGCGCTCCAGATGCGCCACGACATGGTGCGCGCCAAGATATCCGCGTTCATGGAGCGCCAGGATACTGTCTACCGGCGCTATCCGCTGGCCGACACCAGCCTCCCTGCCCGCTATGCGCACGCCATCAGCACCTACCTTCACGGCGATCTGCGCTCGGCGCTGGCGCAAATCGACGCCCTAATCAAGGTTCAGCCCCAAAACCCCTACTTCCACGAAGTTCGCGGACAGGCTTTGCTCGAGGGTGGCCATCCGGCGGAGGCGATTGCGCCACTGCAGCGGGCGGTTCAACTGTCCCATAACGCCCCGCTCATCGAGATGTTACTTGGGCAAGCGCTCGTGGCATCGAATAATAAGGCCACCACCGACGAAGCTATTACGATTCTGCGCACCGCGCTGGCACGGGAGCCCGAAGCGCCGCTTGGTTACATGCAGCTTGCGATGGCCTACGGCCGCAAAGGCGACTATGCACAGGCCGATCTGGCATCGGCGCAGGCTGCGTATCTGCGGGGAGACAACAAGACGGCGCGCGAACTCGCGTCGCGCGCAAAGACCCGTTTCGCTATCGGCACACCCGGATGGGTCAAGGCCGACGATATTGTTTCCGCCAAGATACCCGACAAGAAGAACTAACGGCACGACCCGAACCCGAGATTCCCTGTTTCAAAGGATTTGCCAATGTCCCCGCTTCGTTTTCTCGCTCCCGCAATTTGCGCGCTCGCGTTGTGTGGCGCTCCCGCCGTCGCATCGGCGCAGAACTTCTCTGACGGCCAGCGCGGCGAGATCGAGCAGATCGTCAAAAACTATCTGCTGTCTCATCCCGAAATCCTCCAGGATGTCTCGGAGGAACTCAGCAAGCGTCAGGCTACCGCCGAGGCGCTGAAGCATGAGGCTGCGGTCACCAAGAACGCGCAAACCATTTTCAGTTCGCCGCGCGGCGTGACGCTGGGCAATAAGGACGGCGATGTCACCTTCGTTGAATTCTTCGACTACAATTGCGGATACTGCAAACACGCGATGAACGACATGATCGACCTGCTGAAAACAGATCCCAAGCTGAAGGTCGTGCTGAAGGAATTTCCGGTGCTCGGCCCCGGCTCGGTCGAAGCCGCGCAGGTCGCGGTCGCAGCCCGCATGCAGGATCCCGGCGGCAAAAAGTATCTCGACTTCCATCAGAAGCTTCTCGGCGGACGCGGTCAGGCCGACAAGGCACGGGCACTGGCCGTCGCCAAGGAAGCCGGTTTCGACATGGCCCAGATCGAGAAGGACATGAAGAGCCCCGAAGTGCGCGCGACGCTCGAGGAGAACTTCAAGCTCGCCGAAGCAATGGGCATGAACGGCACGCCGAGCTATGTGATCGGCAAGCAGGTCGTGGTCGGAGCGGTCGGTCTTGAAGGGCTGAAGGAAAAGATCAGCACCGCACGCTGCGGCAAGGCGTCCTGCTGACCATCAGGTCAACGGCGGCGTTTCGAAAAGGCTCTCGCAAATTGCGAGGGCCTTTTTCATTACTTCCCGATGCACGTTGTAGTCCACGGGCCGCACGTCACGCGCGCAGATGTGCATTCATCGCGCGTTCACAAAACAAATCTGGAGGAACCGGCATCCGATAGGAACATCGCTTCTCGCCCCCCGTTAATGCGCGGGCAATGCAACGTGAGGAGATAAATATGACCAATCGATTTCTTTTGTCAGTCGCGGCCGCCGCACTAATCGGTGGAACCAGTTTAGCCTACGCGCAGGGTGCGGGCCACATGGCGCCATCGGCGGGAGCAGGCGCACAGAGCGCACCCGCTGCAAATGCGCCGGCAGCTCGCGGCGAGTCCTCGGATACCGGCAACGCCAATCCGGATATGAACAAATCAGAAAGCAAAGGAATGTCGCGCGAGGGCGACAAGCGCCAACATGCGCAGGACAGCAAGAAGGGTGAGACGTCCAAGAGCGCACAAGACGAACCGACTGGCAGCAAGTCCAAAAGTTCCGAGATGAACAACAAGTCCGAGATGAACAACAAGGCAGCGGACAAGGACATGAAGGCTGAGGGCCGCAACGGGAAGACCGAAGACCACGGCCAGATGAAGGCTGAAGATCGCGACAGCAAGAAGCCGGATTCCTCCAAGAGCGCGTCCGAGACCAAATCCTCGACTACGACGACGGGTCAGGCTGGCGCCAGTGCGAAACTGTCGACAGAGCAGCGCACCAAGATCACGACGGTGATCAAGAATGAGCACATCCGGCCAGAGACCAACGTCAACTTCTCGGTTTCGATCGGCACTCGCGTGCCCCGCGAGGTGCATTTCCATCCGCTCCCGACCGAAATCATCACGGTGTATCCGGACTGGCGCGGCTACGAGTTCTTCCTGGTCTCCGACCAGATCATTGTAGTCAACCCGCGCACACTTGAGATCGTAGCGGTTCTGGACGCCTGATCGGGTTGAGCAAACAGCGGAATCGCGGGGCGGATTTTCGGATCCGCCCCGCTGCTGCGAGACAACCGAGCCGCTTCGTGGCAGTTCCAGCCCGTCATCTCTTAACCTTGGTTAACGTGCAATTTCCGTAGGTTCCACACGGCTTTTCGCGAATGAAGTGAGGTATTTGAAGCGGAATGGAAGAGCGTTCAGGCTTCCCCTTGGCTCCCTTGTTACCTATAACGGCCGGACCTCCGGAGCCTCGCGCCGGAATGGATATTTTCGGGATTTCGGATGGCGAAGACAATTTACGTGCTCAACGGCCCGAACCTCAACATGCTCGGGACCCGTGAGCCTGAGACCTATGGGCACGCCACCCTCGCCGACGTGGAAAAGCTATGTGCCGATACGGCCGTCAGGTTCGGCCTGACGACCGATTGCCGTCAGTCGAACCGCGAGGGCGAACTGGTGGATTTCATTCACGAGGCTCACGCCAAGAAGGCTGCGGGCATCGTCATCAACGCCGGCGCTTATTCCCACACCTCGATCGCGCTGCATGACGCGCTGGTAGCGGCGCAAATCCCCGCCGTCGAGGTTCACATCAGTAATGTGTACGCTCGTGAGGAATTCCGCCATCACTCCTTCACCGCCAAGGCGGCTTTCGCTAGCTTGTGCGGCTTCGGAGTCGATGGCTATCGTCTCGCGATCAACGGCCTGGCCGCGAAGATCGGCGCCAAAGCAAAATCCTAGAGTCTTGACGTAAACCCGTCATCCAACACAGAAAGTTTCGGATCGAGATTATGGCCCGTCAGCCTGAAAACCCATCAAAAATCAAAACCGGTGACGAGAGCGCGCTTATCCGCGAACTCGCGGCGCTGCTCGACGAGACCCATCTCACTGAAATCGAGATCGAGCGCACCGGCTTGCGGGTGCGGATCGCCCGCAATGTCAGCATCGCGGCCGCGGTGCCCGCAAGCTATCACGCCGCGGCCCCTACCGCCGCGCCTGCACCCGGCGCTGCCGACGTCAGCAAGCATCCGGGCATGGTTCCCTCCCCGATGGTGGGCACGGCCTACTGGGCATCGGAGCCGGGCGCCAAACCTTTCATCGATGTCGGCACCAAGGTCACGGTAGGCCAGACGCTGGTGATCATCGAGGCGATGAAGACGATGAACCAGATCCCATCGCCGCGGGCCGGCACGGTGACGCAGATTCTCGTCGAGGACGGTCAGCCCGTCGAATTCGGCGAGCCGCTGGTCATCATTGAATGATGCCACGCGAAACGCAGGCACAGTGATGTTCGACAAGATCCTGATAGCCAATCGCGGCGAGATTGCTCTGCGCATCCTGCGCGCCTGCAAGGAATTGGGGATCGCAACCGTCGCGGTGCACTCCACCGCCGATGCCGATGCCATGCATGTGCGGCTTGCGGACGAGAGCGTCTGCATCGGGCCGCCGCCGTCCAAGGACAGCTACCTCAACATTCCGGCGCTGCTCGCGGCTTGCGAGATCACCGGCGCCGACGCTGTGCATCCCGGCTACGGCTTCCTGTCCGAGAATGCGCGCTTCGCCGAAATCCTCGCCGACCACGGCCTGCATTTCATCGGCCCAAAGGCCGAGCATATCCGGCTGATGGGCGACAAGATCGAGGCCAAGAAAACCGCGAAGCGGCTCGGCATTCCCGTGGTCCCCGGCTCCGACGGTGGTGTCGGCCCGGAAGACGACGCCATGGCGATCGCCAAATCGATCGGGTTTCCCGTGCTGGTCAAGGCAGCCGCCGGCGGTGGCGGACGCGGCATGAAGGTGGCACAGACCGCCGACGATCTGATGATGGCGCTCTCGACCGCCGGCAATGAGGCCAAGTCCGCGTTCGGCGATGCGTCGGTCTATCTGGAGAAATATCTACAGAAGCCACGCCACATCGAAATCCAGGTGCTTGGCGACGGCCGCGGCGGCGCCATCCATCTCGGCGAGCGCGACTGCTCGCTACAGAGGCGTCACCAGAAAATCTGGGAGGAAGGCCCCTCGCCGGTCCTGAGCCCGGCCCAACGCGCCAAAATCGGAGCGACTTGCGCCAAGGCGATGCAGGAGATGCAATATCTTGGCGTCGGCACCATCGAATTCCTCTACGAGGAGGGCGAGTTCTATTTCATCGAAATGAACACCCGCATCCAGGTCGAGCATCCCGTCACCGAGATGATCACCGATATCGATCTGGTGCTTGAGCAGATCCGTGTTGCCGCCGGTGGCGATCTTCCGGCGACGCAGAAGGAAATCGTCATTTCCGGTCACGCCATCGAGTGCCGTATCAACGCCGAAAATCCAACGACCTTCCGTCCCTCACCCGGCAAGATCCTGCAATATCACCCGCCCGGCGGGCTCGGCGTCCGCATCGATTCTGCCGTCTATCAGGGCTACGTCATTCCGCCGTACTACGACTCGCTGGTGGGCAAACTGATCGTCCACGGCAAGACCCGCGCGGAATGCCTGATGCGGCTACGGCGGGCGCTGGACGAGATGGTGGTGGACGGCATCGAGACCACCCTACCGTTATTCCGGGCGCTGGTCCGGGAGCCGGGGATTATCGACGGCGACTACCATATCCACTGGCTGGAACAATATCTGGCCAACGACAAGCCGACGGGCGCCTGAACCGTCCTTCCGGCCTATAAAAAAATATTCGAAGACGCCGGAACCCATTTCCTCTAACGACGTTTGGCACATGGCCAGGCACGCCACCGTGCGGGGGACCCTTTGTTCTGTCGGAAGCTAAACACCATCTAATGGCGGTAACCCCTGCCAAATCATCGCGTCACGCGCTCGGCCAGATCATCCTTTTGGCCGCGGGTCTCGTGGTCTTAACCCTGATCAGTGCGACCTCCGTCTATCTCGTCAACAAGGCGCGGGTCGATGCGCAGTGGGCCCTGCACAGCATGGAGGTCGAGAACGAAATCTCGCTCGCCCAGTTGCAGATGCGGCGCGCCGAGAGCGCCCAGCGAGGCTTCCTGCTGACCTCGCGGCCGGAATTCCGCACCGCGTTCGAGGAAGCCGCCAGCCAGCTCCCGCCAAGTTTCGAACGGCTGAAGGCACTCACGGTCGATAATCCCTATCAGCAGCAGCGTCTCCAGCAGATGATTCCTCAAACCAACCAGCGGATCGAGAAGCTGCGGCATGGGATCGAACTGACGCAGACGAACCGGCAGACCGAAGCCGCCGAAATCGCGCGGCAGGAGGCGGGCCGGGATGCCATGGGACAGATCCGCGATCTGGCGAGCGAGATGCGGGGCGAGGAAGACCGCCTGTTTGCAGCGCGAACAGTATCGGCCGACGCCAGCCAATCGCTATCGGCATCGATCACCAGCATCGGCTCGGGAATGGTCGTGGTGTTCGCGGGCCTGTCGATCTTTCTGGTGCGCCGCTCCAGCCGGGCACGCGACGACGCCGAAGCCAAATTGCGCGACAACAATCTCAATCTGGAATCCATGGTGGAAGAGCGCACCAGCGACCTGCGCGAGGCCAACGAGGAAATCCAGCGCTTCGCCTATATCGTCAGCCACGATCTGCGCTCGCCGCTGGTCAACATCATGGGCTTCACCAGCGAGCTTGAGGAATTGCGCGGCGACATCTTCAAGCGGATCGCAACGCTGAGCCGGCCGGACGAAATTCCGCCGCCAGCCACGGACGACGCGGTGACGGTCGTCGAACCGGTTCTCGACGGATCGGACAAGCAGCTGTCGCAGGACTTCACCGAGGCGCTCGGGTTCATCAAGTCATCGATCGGCAAGATGGACCGGCTGATCAGCGCGATCCTCAACCTGACACGCGAAGGCCGCCGCGAATTCCAGCCGGTCCCTGTCGCGATGCGCGACCTGATCGAAAACATCGCCTCCACCATGGCGCATCAGGCATCCGAAGCCGATGCACAAATCCGGGTCGAGCCGCTGCCGGATATCGTCAGCGACCGTCTTGCGCTGGAGCAGATTTTCTCGAACCTGATCGACAATGCGCTGAAGTACCTCAAGCCGGGTACGCCTGGCGACATTGCGATCAGCGGACGGCGCAAACTCGGTTTCGCCATCTTTGAAATCGCCGACAATGGCAGGGGCATCGACCCCAAGGATCACCAGCGAATCTTCGATCTTTTCCGTCGCGCCGGAACGCAGGATCGCCCCGGTCAGGGAATCGGTCTGGCGCACGTCCGCGCCCTGGTTCGCAGGCTCGGCGGAACCATGTCCGTGTCCTCGGAACTTAACACCGGAAGCACATTTACTGTTACCTTGCCCGCTGCATGGACGGGCATCAATCGGGATAAGCAAGCATGAGCAAGCCAGTTACCATCATCATGATCGAGGATGACGAAGGTCATGCCCGGCTGATTGAGCGCAATATCCGGCGCTCGGGTGTCAACAATGAGATCATGCCGTTCACCAACGGTACAGACGCGGTCAACTACCTGTTCGGTACGGATGGCAGTGGCCTGCCGCACAAGGGCGAAGCATTGCTCATCCTGCTCGACCTCAACCTGCCCGACATGACCGGCATCGATATCCTGCGAAAGGTGAAGGAAAACAAATATCTGAAGTGCGCCCCGGTGGTCGTGTTGACGACAACCGACGACTCCCAGGAAATCAAGCGGTGCTACGAACTCGGTTGCAACGTCTACATTACAAAGCCGGTGAATTACGAAAGTTTCGCCAACGCCATTCGGCAACTCGGCCTGTTCTTCTCAGTCATTCAGGTACCCCAAGCCGCCACATGAGCGATAAACCCACCATACTCTATATTGACGACGACAACGCGCTGGCCCGTCTGGTGCAGCGCGGCCTGACGCGCCATGGATTTTTGGTGGAGCATGCCGCCACCGGCGAAGCCGGGCTCGCGCGCATCGCACAGGGCGGCATCGACGTGATCGCACTCGATCAATATATGCCGGGCCTCGACGGGCTTGAGACGCTTGAGCGGATTCAGGGGATCCCGGACGCACCGCCGGTGGTGTTTGTTACCGCGTCGCAAGATTCCAAGATCGCCGTGACCGCACTGAAAGCCGGCGCCGCCGATTATCTCGTCAAGGATACCCTCGGCGAATTCGTTCCCCTTCTGCAAGTTGCCGCCGAAGTGGCGATCAGGCAGGCGATGGTTCAAAAAGCGCGCGACGAAGCCGAAGCCGAAGTCCACGCCTCGCGCGATCGCTATGCAGCGCTGGCGGCAGAGCGCGAGGTGCTGTTGCGCGAAGTCAATCATCGCGTCGGCAACAGCCTTCAGATCATCGCATCGCTGCTGCATTTGCAGGCCAATTCCAGTGATGAAGAAGATGTCAAGGCGGCGCTTACCAACGCAATGGGCCGTGTCGCGGCCGTGGCGCAAGTGCACCGCCGCCTCTACACCTCGCATGATCTGAAGAGCGTGCTGCTGAACCAGTATCTCGAAGCGCTGCTCGAGGACCTCCGGCGTTCCGCGGAGGGCAACCGGATGTCGCGTCTCGATCTGAAAGCCGAGCCGATCGAGATCGATCCGGACCGCGCCGTCGCGATCGGAATCATCGTGAACGAACTCGTGATGAACGCGGTCAAATACGCCTACCCCGACGGTCCCGGTCCAATCCATGTCGAACTCACAGGTGAGGGCGACGACGTCAAGCTATCGATCACCGACGACGGTGTCGGCCTCAATGCAAAGGCCGATCCTCGATCGACGGGAATGGGCCAGCGGATCGTTTCCGCCATGGCGCAGAAACTCGACGCCGATGCTGAACGCGATCCCGCGCATACCGGTACGCGCATCGTATTGCGCTTCCGCCGCGAGAAAGCTCCAGCCCTAAAGCCCAAGGCTGCGACTGCGGCTTGACGGGATTCGACGCTCTCGCCTGCTACGACGTTTCAACCTTCGGTGAAACGTTTTCCATGGAACCGATGCTATCTCCGCACGAACAGCAAGGAGATCATCATGAATACGGCCGACGCTACAGCCAACGAAGCGATCCGCGATGCTGAACGCATCTATCACGCATGGGACGAGGCTCTCGGACGCAAGGACGTGGATGGCGCGCTCGGCCTATATGCACCCGACATCATTCTTGAAAGCCCCCTCGTCCGGCATCTGCTTGGCCGGGAGGACGGTATCGTTCGCGGTCGCGATGAGCTTCGCGGTTTCGTCGAAAAGGTCTTCCTCACGCAACCAGCGTTGCGACAGCGCTATCGGAAAGGCTTTTTTACCGATGGCAAGACGCTGATGTGGGAATATCCACGCGCCACCGTGAGCGGACAGCAAATGGACCTGGTCGAAGTCATGGAAATTTCCGACGGCATGATCCAGCATCATCGCATCTACTGGGGGTGGCTGGGCCTGAAGATTCTCGACGAGGGCGGACACCGTCCGTCCTGAGCGCAGCTGCCGGAGTATTCAATGCCCGTTCAAGCCGGGTTCGCCAGAGTTGCCGCCTTGCTGGCGGATCCTGCGCGCGAGGCCATGCTTGTCGCGCTTGCTGACGGGCGCGCGCTGCCGGCCGGTGAACTGGCCGCGATCGCCGGCATCACACCGCAGAGCGCCAGCGGCCACCTGCGAAAGCTCGTTGACGGCGGGGTGATCTCGGTGTGGACCCAGGGACGCTTCCGGTACTTCCGCCTTGCCAACGAACAGGTCGGCACGGCGCTGGAAACGCTGGCGGGCGTGGCCGACGCTGATGGGACCGCGGCTGCCCGCATCCGCCCGGCGCATATTGTCACCGCGCGGTGCTGCTACAAGCATCTCGCCGGACGTCTCGGCGTTGCGCTCGCGGATGCTCTCGTGCGGCATAATTACGTGTGCATCGATGGCGACAACGTGACACTGACCGATGCCGGCGAACGATGGATGGCGAACATCATCGCCGTCAAAACGGGATCGTCGAGCCGTCAGCGGTTGCGGCTTTGCCTCGACTGGACCGAGCGCCGCTTCCACTTCAGTGGACCCGTCGCAAATGACATCCTGCGATACCTTATCGACAACAGACTGCTGCTACGGGGTACTGAACGGTCCCTGACAGTCACACCAGCGGGCCTGACATGGTTCCGCAGGCTTGGTGTGGACGCCTCCGATACGTTGTTGGCTGCCAAAGCCGCTGCAGACGAATCTCGCCGCTCACGCACCGTTCGGTCCGGCGACTGATTGCCTAACATCGTCGCGCGCACATCAACCGCCGCTCGAGGTCATTACCCCTTGGGTTTTTGCGGCGAGTTACGGCGCTTTTGCCAGCGAGATTCGCTGGCTCGCTATCGTATCAGCCGGCACCGCCGAAGCGGCATTGCCCCAGCTATTTCGGATATACGTCAGGACCGCGCCAACCTGCCGATCGTTGAGCCGCCAGTCGAAGGCCGGCATCGCCGGCGCGGTCGGCATACTGGCGGTCGAAACCGCCCGCGTTCCATGCAAGACCACCCGGGCAAGCGTGGTCGGATCGTCGGATTGGACCAACGCGCTACCGGCAAGGCGCGGAAACAGATGGGCTTCGCCCTCCCCGGAGTCTTTGTGGCACGCGGAACAATTATCCTTGTAGATCGCGCCACCAGCTTTCATGGCGGCATCGTCGGTTGCGACGGGAGTTGGTTTTGCACCGGATCCGCCGGCGCCGCTATCTTTCAGATAGGTCGCAATCGCGGCCACATCCGCGTCGGTCATCTGCGATGTGGAGTGCGATACGGCTTCTGCCATCGGGCCTGACGCCAGCGTCCAGCGGTTCGTGCCGGTCTTCAAATACTGAACCAGATCATCCTTGGACCAGCCGCCGATGCCTTTGTGCGCGTCGGTGGTAATGTTCGGCGCGAACCAGCCTTGAAGCGTAGTGCCCGCCAAAGGTGTATCGGACTTGTCGGCTCCCAGCGCCGTTTTCGGCGTGTGACAGGTACCGCAATGACCTGCGCCTTCAACGATGTATGCGCCCCGATTCCATTCGGCGGACTTCCCGGACTTGAATTCGTAACGGCCTGGCGTGAAATTCAGCCAATTCCAGAACACCATCGCCTCCCGGATGTTCAACGGAAACGGCAATTGGTTCGAGACGACCTTGTTGCTGACCGGAGCAACTGTTTTGAAATACGCGCGCATCGCCAGCACGTCGTCGTCACTCAACTTGGTATAAGCGGGATATGGCATGGCCGGATAGAGCCGCTTGCCGTCGTGGCCTCTGCCGTCATGCAGCGCCGCGACGAATTCAGCATCGGTCCAATCGCCGATGCCCGTCTCACGGTCAGATGTGATGTTGGGAGTAATCAGATTACCGAATGGCGTCTGGAGCACCAATCCGCCGGCGAACGGTTTGCCACCCGGCGCGGTATGACAGGCGGCACAGTCGCTTAAGACCGCGAGATAGCGCCCGCGTTCGATGCGATCGAAACTTTGCGTGCTCTGCGCCGCTGCGGCCGCACCAAACGCAAAAAAGAAAGCGGCTGTTATAAGGGACCGGCGCATCATGCTCTCCCTAACCCAGCGGTCCCGGATTTTTCAGATAACGATCCTTGATGGCATCGGCGGTCCAGTACGCCAGCGCCCCCACGGTATCGGTCGGGTTGTAACCATGGTTCTGCGGAAACACCGATGCCCCGCCGGGCACAAAGACATTGTGCACGTCCCAGCTCTGGCAATAGCGATTGACGACGCTGTTTGCCGGATCGGCGCCCATCACCGTTCCGCCGGTGTTGTGGGTCGTCTGGTAGATTGTGCTGTTATAGGGACCCTTGCGCGGATTCGGCGTCATCTCGGCCGGGTCCATCGCCTTCGCGATCTCCGCGAGACGCTCGGTGAGATATGCCGACATCTTCAATTCATTGTCGTGGAAATCAAATGTCATCCGCATCAGCGGGCGCCCAAGGCGGTCCTTGTAAGTCGGATCCAGGTCGAGATAGCAGTCCTTGTAGCTGTACGAACTGCCGTGGGTCGAAAGGCTGAATGCTTTCTGATATGTCTCGGCTGTGGCCTTTTTCCACTGCGCACCCCATTTCGGCGTACCCTTCGGCACCGGCCGGGTCTGGATCGGACGTGCACCCGTTTGTCCGGCGCCCATATAGCCGCCGCCGACGAAACCCAAACCCGAATGATCGAAATTGTCGCCGTTATAGTCGTCGACGATCATACCGTGCGCGCCGGTTGCGATGAACGGATTGAGAATCTTGTCCTTCAGGATGAGGCTGACCGACGAGGTCGTTTGATAGGCATAGTTGCGGCCGACGACACCCTGCCCGGTCTGCGGGTCGTAGGCCTTGCCGATACCCGAGACCAGCATGAGCTGGACATTGAACAGCGAGAACGCACAGAGCAGAACCATATCGGCGGGCTGCTCCCATTCCTCCCCCGACGTATCGACGTAGGTCACACCGGTCGCTCGCTTTCCGGTCGAGTCCAGATTGATCCTGACGACTTCGGATTCGGTTTGCGCGCTGAAATTCGGAAACCGCATCAACGCCGGCAGCACGCACGTCTGCGGACTTGATTTGGCGTAATTGCCACAACCGAAACGTTCGCAAAAGCCGCAGTAAGTGCATTGCCCGAGCTTTACTCCGAGCGGGTTGGTGTAAGCCTCGCTCAAATTCGACGCCGGTTGCGGAAATGGGGTATGGCCGGTCTTGCGCGCGGCTTCCGCGAATAGTGTTGCACCCAACCCCTGCTTCAGCGGCGGCGTCGGATATTCCGATGACCGCCAACCTTCGAACGGATTGCCGCCAGCCTGTTTCGCGCCGCGGATGTTGCCGGCTTTTCCGGAGGTGCCGCACAATTTCTCGAAGCGGTCGTAGTACGGTTCGAGTTCGTCGTAGCTCACCGGCCAGTCCTGGATCGTCATGTCCGCTGGCAGCGCGTCCTTGCCATAACGCTCCTCAAGGTGACTGCGGAGTTTGAAGTCGGTCGGCAGAAAGCGCCAGGTCTGGCCATTCCAGTGTACGCCGGCGCCACCCACGCCGTTCCCTGGCAGAAAGCCGGAAAAATTACGGATGGGAAGCGCGGTCTGGCCGGCGTTGTTGCGGAATGTCAGGGTCTCCTGACCGGCACGCAGGAACAGGTCAAGGCGAACCGCATAGCGCAACTCGTCCTGCGCGTAGGCGGGTGGAAAATCCGTCACCGTGTCGCGCCATGGCCCGCGTTCGATCGCGACAACATCGAGACCGGTCTTTGCAAGTTCATAAGCGAGGATCGAGCCGGTCCATCCCAGGCCGATGATGACAACGTCTTTCGGAGGAAGCTTGCGCGCCATCAGTGCTCTCCGACCGTCCAGTCCGAACGTCCCATGATGCTCACAGGCGGCAGCGGATATGTTTCATTGTGGTGCTCGACCCAGTCGCGATAGTCGTATCGGGCGCCGGGGAAGCCCACCAGTTTCCATCCCGCCATGTCCCGATTGCCGCCGTAGATCGGATCGGCAAAAAAACCCTCCT
The DNA here is from genome assembly GCA_041691515.1 of Pseudomonadota bacterium. Lineage (GTDB taxonomy): Bacteria > Pseudomonadota > Alphaproteobacteria > Rhizobiales > Xanthobacteraceae > Nitrobacter. The sequence continues at coordinate 18,258 of JBEPUM010000023.1, forward strand.
GGGTATTCTGAAGCAGCAGCGTAAAGAACGCCTCGCTCTTGACGTCCTTGAGTGCGATCGCACCGGACTCGAGACCTCCCAGCACCTTGTCCTGATCCGCAGGCGCAAGATCCTGAAACGACTTGCCGCCAAACGTCGCCTTTACATAATCGGCGAGCGCTTTCAGTCCGGCACGATAGCGGGCGGCCGGTGTATCCGGCATCTGGTAGCCTTGGGTCGCAGCGCCCGGCATAAACGGCGGCCGCGTGTATAGTCCGTCGCTGTGGCCGTAGGGACCGGCAAGTTGTCGGTCTATGAAAACCGCGCACCCGGAATCCTTGCCACCGGGTCCGCGATCGTCGGGCGGGATCAGCCGATCGGCGGCGGCCTCGATTGCCGATGCTTCATCGGCGGTAAAAAACATCCATGGCCCGGGACGGACGACGGTTGGCGGCGTCGCCGTGCCCGGCGCCCATGGCATCGCACCGCTGATGGACAATGCGCGGGCAACGGTTGTACCGGATAGAAGAAGTGCGGCGGTTGAGGTAAGAAGCAGCCGGCGAGAGAGCCGTGGCGAGACACGCGTATCCACCCTGGTCATCCCTTCGCTTCATTATGCCGCGCACCAGTTCGGCGCGCGGTCTCCATTCAATTCCATAGTCGGCTTTCTATTACAGGTTGTCGTCAGGTTTCTTTTTCGACGGCTACGGAACATTTCTCCTGCGGGAAGAAAGCGACTGGCTCAGCAGTCCCGGCAGCAACACCGTCGCGCAGAATCCCTTGTCCTGCTATAATCCGCACATGACCTCGCGCGACTCCGCCTCATCCGAAATCACGCCCGAGCTTTTGTTGCGCGCCTATGCCTGCGGCATCTTCCCGATGGCGGAAAGCGTCGACGATCCGACCTTGTTCTGGGTCGAGCCGGAAATGCGCGGCGTGATTCCGCTCGATGGTTTTCGCGTCTCGTCGCGGCTGGCGCGCACGGTGCGGTCGAACAGCTTTGAAGTTACTGTCGACACCTGCTTCAAGGCGGTGATCGATGGCTGCGCTGAACCGCAGCCGGACCGCGACAACACCTGGATCAATCGCCGCATTCGTGACCTCTATATCGCGCTGCATGAACTCGGTCATTGCCACAGCGTCGAGGTCTGGCAAGGCGGCGATCTCGTTGGCGGTCTCTACGGCGTCAGCCTCGGCCGCGCATTTTTTGGCGAGAGCATGTTTCATCGCACCCGCGATGCATCGAAGGTGGCGCTGGTGCACCTGGTCGCGCGATTGATCGCGGATGGCTTCACGCTGCTCGATACGCAATTTGTCACGGATCATCTGCGCACGTTCGGCGCGACCGAAGTGCCGCGCCGCCGTTATCGCGCATTGCTTGACGATGCGCTGAAGGGCAATGCCGATTTCGCGGCGTTGGCGACCGACCGGCCGCTCGACGGCGCGGATGCGCTCCGCATCATCGCGAGCCGCGCGTAGGGCGAGCGCTGTCTACTGCCGGAATGACGGAAAGAACGGATTGCTCTGCGGCCGCGGCTGTTGTTGCGGTGGAGGCTGCACCGGCTGCGGTGGCGGCGCAGGTTGCCGGGGACGCGCCGCGGGGCGCGGCGGACGCTTGGCGGGCGGCGGCGGCTTCGGTGCATCCGGCTGCGCATTGACGACGGTCGTTTGAGGGTCTTTGCAGTCGGTCAGCCAGACGTCATAGATCGGGTGCTCAATGCCGTGCAGGCCGGGGCTCGCCGCGAACATCCAGCCCGAGAAAATCCGCTTCACCTCACCCTGAAGAGTGATTTCATCGACCTCGACGAAGGCGTCGGTATTTGCAGCCTCGGTCGCAGGGCGCGTGTAACAAGCGTCGGTCTTCACCCGCAGGGCGCCGAACTGCACGGTCTCGCCGACATCCTCGTCGAAGCTGATGATGCGGCCGGTGATCTTATCGAGCCCGGAGAACACCGCCTTCTTGTTGAGAACTTTCTGGGCCGGCGGCTCGGTGACAACCTCATCGCCGGGCTGCAATGTCGCCGGCGCGGGCGGAGCCGTGCGCGGCTGACGCTGTCCGGGCGGCAAGCCCGGCAGCGGATTGGACGAAGGCGGCGCGGCCGCAGTTCCGGCCGGCGCATTCTGCGGAACGACGGTGGTACCTGGCGGCGGCGGCAGCGGCTGGGTCTGGACCGGACCGGGCGGCGGTGCGCCCTGCCCCGGCGGGGGGCGCATCGGGGTCGGCAGCACGCGCCCGCGCGGCAAGTCCGGCACCTCTTCGTCGTCGTCCTCGGACGGAGCGGCCTGGCCACGCGGAATGGCGCCCGGCGGACGCGGCGCAGGATCCGAAAAGATATTGCCGATTTGCGCACGCGCGGGCGGCGCGGCGGCGACGAAAACGGCGACCGCGAAGGCCGCACAACCGGCTATGAAAATGGTTCGGAGCATCTTGCGCGGCTTTGGGGCTCGAATCAGGACCGGGACATTGTACAGATATGGAGGCTATAAGCCGCTCGCAGGTCCTCCGGTTAACACGCCGATTACGGCGGGGAAAGGGCGGCCACCCCCGCTACCAATAATCCCACTGCGGTAATCCTCTCTCCCCGCAGCGGCTGGTCAGGCCCCGCGCCAGATGGAATAGTCGCACCACGGACGACCTCCGCAATCGCGCGGCGGGATCATGCCGTGATGAAAATCCGGAATTCAACCGGAGCAGAACAGGAAACGACAGGAATGGCCGATCGTATTCGTCTCGACGGAAAAATCGCCCTTGTGACCGGCGCGGCCGGTGTGATCGGAACCGCCACCATGCGGCTTTTGGCCGAGCGCGGTGCGCGCATCGCAGCTGTCGATCGCCAGGAAGGGCCGCTCAAGGAAGCCATCAAGGGCCTGCCCGCCTCCGCAGAGGCACTCACCATCGCCGCCGATGTAACGCAAGAGGACGAGGTCGCCGATTATGTCCGCGCGACCGTCGCGAAATTCGGCACCATCGACGTGTTCTACAACAACGCCGGCGTCGAGGGCGACATCAAGCCAATCGTGGACTATCCGCTGGAGAGTTTTCGCCGGGTGCTCGACGTCAACGTAATCGGCGTCTTTCTCGGCATGAAGCATGTACTGCCCGTGATGCTCAAGACCAACAGCGGCAGCATCATCAACACCGCCTCGATCGCTGGATTGGTCGGCTCGCCGTCGATCGCGGTTTACAGCGCCAGCAAGCACGCTGTGATCGGCCTCACCAAAAGCGTTGCGCAGGAATGTTCGGGCACAGGCATCCGCGTCAACTGCGTCTGTCCCGGCCTGATCGACAGCCGAATGTTGAGCGCCATCATCGACGGCCGCAATCCCGGCAATGCCCCCACCCCCACCGACCGCATCGTCGATCGGATTCCGGCGCGGCGGCTCGGCCGCGCGGCCGAGGTCGCATCGATCGTGGCCTTCCTCGCCTCCGAGGAAGCGAGCTACGTCAGCGGCTCCGCCTATACCGTCGACGGCGGGCGCACCTCTGCCTAAAGTCCCTACATCGATCTTTTTGCGTCCCACTTAGCATCACAGGTTCTCATCAATGCCAGTCGTCCTCGATCCCGATGCCGCCGCCGTCTACAAAGCCTTTCAGGAGGCCGGTCGTCCTCGTTACGAAGACGGCACCGCTGATGTCGCCCGCGGCTACTATCTCGCCGCACGTCTGGTGAGTAATCCCGAACCGCCCGAACTCGCATCGGTCAAGCCGCTCAGCATTCCCGGCCCGGCCGGTACGATCCCCGCGCGCATCTACACGCCGAAGGTGCTGCGCAAATCCGACAGCGGCGCGCCGGGACTCGTCTTCTTTCATGGCGGTGGTTGGGTGATCGGCGATCTCGACACCCATGACGTGGTCTGCCGCAAGCTCGCGGCGGAAGGCGAACTGATCGTGGTGTCGGTCGACTATCGTCTGGCTCCGGAGCACAAGTTTCCCGCCGCGGTCGACGATGCCATCGCTGCAACGGCATGGGTCGCGAAGAATGCCGGGCAACTCGGCCTTGACGCCGCGAACATTTGCGTCGGCGGTGACAGTGCCGGCGGCAACCTCGCCGCCGTAGTGGCGATCGATGCCCGCGACAACAAGGGCCCAGCACTCCGGGGCCAGGTGCTGGTCTATCCCGCCACCGATTTCCGCGGCAGCCATCCCTCACACAGTGAGCCCGAGACCAGCATCCTGCTGACCCACTCCGTCATCAAATGGTTCGCCGATCACTATGTTCGGGACGAGGCCGACAAGGAGAACTGGCGCGCCTCGCCCGCGCGCGTGAAAGATCTGTCCGGCCTGCCGGCTGCCTACGTGATGACGGCGGGTGCCGATCCGTTGCGCGACGAAGGCGACGAATACGCGAAACGGCTCAAGGAGGCCGGCGTGCCCGTGGCTTACAAGCACTATCCCGGCCAGTTCCACGGCTTCTTCACCATGGGCAAACTTTTGAACCAGGCAAACGTCGCGGTGAAGGATATCGCGGGCTGGCTGAAGACGTTGAGCTGACGCCCGCCGCGCTCACAGCACGACGTAGTCGGCGTCCTCGATCACGTAGCGCGCGTAGCGGAAATCGCGGATGCTGATCAGGCCGTTGGCATCCCAGCTCAGCAGCACGAAATATGCGGGCTGCGCCGATGGATCGTCGGGATTACACACCAGCGCTGCTGCGTGACCCTCGACCATACCCGGCATCAGCCGCCAATCCCGGATCTTCTCGTAATTGCCGAAATACTTCGAGACCTCAGAACGTCCGGCCAGTCGGTGCCGCGCCACCAGATCGAGCCGAACCTCCTCACCCAGCATCGCGCGCATGGCGTCGACATCGCGAGCGTTGAAGCGATCGACATAAGCTGCGAGCAGCCTACGCTCGCGCTCCGCCAGCACCGGCACCGGTGCGTCGTCGGGCTCCAGTGCGAGTTCATGCAGCCGTGTTCGGCCGCGATGTAGCGCGGCTTTGATTGCAGGAATGCCGGCATTCGTGACCTGGCCGATCTCTTCCAGCGAATAGCCGAGCACGTCCATCAGAATGACGCTGGAGCGCTGCGCGGGTGTGAGCCGCATGAAGGTCCGTAGGCTGGCGGCGGCGACCTCGCGATCCCTGACCTGCATCGTCGGATCGGCCATGATCTCCAGGTCCTCATCAGAATGGGTCAAAGCCTGCCGGTTGCGCCGGCGCAGAAAGTCCAGCGCCGCGTTGTGCGCGATCCTGAACAGCCAGCCTTCCGGATTTGCGAGTGTGCCCGCCGCCGGAAACGCCTCCAGCGCCTTGACCAGCGCCTCCTGAACGACGTCTTCGCCGTCGATCACCGATCCGGTCATGCGCGCGCAGTAGCGGTGCAGTTTCGGCCTGAGTTCGCCGAGTAAATCGTCGAACGCAGCGCGGCTGTTCGTGACATCGATGACCGGTTCGTCCGTCATTCATCCAGCATTCGGTAATTCCCGATCACCGTCACATCGTTGACCACAGGCCGCTCCGCGCAGCGCTCGCCGATGCCGGCCTGGAAGGCGCGGAACGCGTCCACCTGCCGCAACGGACTTTCGCCGCCGTCAGGATAGGCGACGACATGAACAAAGCTGCCATCGGCCAGCATCAGCGCCGTATAACGCAGGCCTTGCGGCGTCTGTGTTTTCAATTCGGCAAACACGTTCTCGATCAGTGACCGGTTCTGCGCGGTAGCCTCCGGTTTGGTTTTGTAGCGTATCAGCATCTGCGTCATTTGCCTGCTCCTTATCGCCGAGACTGGATCATCTGGTCACGCCTGTTCTCTCCAAAGACGTCCGGCAACCGCCAAAGGATGCGGCGAGAAACATTTTTTTGAGCGAATCCTTGGGCGGGCCCGGTTCGTCCTGATGAAGGCACGCCCGCATGACGCGGGCGCATTCATTCAACAGGACACAGACATGACGCAAGCGGGTGAACGAGCCTTCAAAGGCTGGGTGCTGTCCCTGACATCGGCGGCCTCCTTCATGGCGGCACTGGATTCCCTCGTGGTCACCACCGCGCTCGGCACCATTCGCACCGATCTTGGGCTCTCCATGGAGACGCTGCAATGGACCGTCAACGCCTACAACCTCAGCTTCGCAGTGCTGCTGTTGTCCGGCGCTGCGCTCGGCGACCGCTTTGGCCGCCGCTCGCTGTTTGTGACAGGGATCGCGCTGTTCGTCGTATCGTCCGTGGTCTGCGCGCTATCGTCCAGCGCGGACATGCTGATCGCGGGCCGTGCGCTCCAGGGCGTCGGCGCGGCGCTCTTGATGCCACTGGCGATGGCGCTGCTCGGCGCCGCATTTCCACGTGAGGAACGCGCGCGGGCGCTGGGTATCCTCGGCGGCATCACTGGACTGGCGCTGATCGGCGGTCCCGTCATCGGCGGCGCCATCGCCGACGGGTTCGCGTGGCAGTGGATCTTCTGGATCAATGTGCCGATCGGAGTTGCGATCTCGCTGCTGACGCTGCTGCGTATTCCCGACAGCCGTGGACCGGCCGCCCGCCTCGACATCGCAGGCCTCGTGCTGGCGAGCGGCGCGGCCTTCGGTCTCGTCTGGGGCCTGATGCTCGGCAATCACGCCGGCTGGTCCGATCCCGAAGTGCTGTCGGCGCTGTTTTCCGGCGTCGCGCTGAGCGCGGCCTTTATCTGGTGGGAAATCCACGCGGCCGAACCGATGCTGCCGATGCGGCTATTTCGTACACGCGCGTTCGCAGCCGGGATCGGAGCGAGCTTCCTGTTCTATGCGGCGATGTACGGCGTATTGTTCTTCGTCGCGCAATTCTTCCAGACCGCGCAGGGTTTCAGTCCGTTCGGCTCCGGCTTGCGCATGGTGCCGTGGACCGCCACGCTATTTGTCTTCGCGCCGCTCGGCGGACGTCTGGTCGCCAAGGTCGGAGAGCGGCGGCTGGTCGTCTCGGGGCTGCTGCTGCAAACGCTCGGCATGGCGTGGATCGCGATGATCGCTACGCCCGGCGTGGCTTATGCGTTGCTGGTTACGCCGATGATCCTCGCCGGTGCCGGCGTCTCGCTGGCGATGCCGGCGGCCCAGGCGGCCGTCATCAATGCCGTTGCGGTCACCGAGATCGGCAAGGCCTCGGGCGCGTTCAACACCTTCCGCTTCCTTGGCGGCGCGTTCGGGATCGCGGTTCTTGTCGCCGTGTTCGACCGAACCGGCAACGCCGGGTCATCAGATGGATTTGCAGCAGGTTTTTCGAGCGCGCTCGGTGCAGCGGCACTGTTGTCTGCACTCGCCACGCTGGTCGCGATCAGACTGCCAGGGAGGCAACCACCGGGCGCTTTCATACCGACATAAGAGTTCGGCGCGTGCTCCAACGGCAGACTGGTCCCGATCATCAAGATGTGTAAAATCCCCCGGCGCCATCATTATGAATTCTCCTGGGGGGAGCCATCATTATGAAACAGACGTCATACCTTCTCGCCGGTATGCTTGCGGCCTGCCTCACGTTTTCGGGCCTTCACGCTGAAACGACGGTACTCATCAAAAGTGGAAGCTGGGAAGCCTTCGGCGGAACAAGCGACAGCGGAACGTCAGTTTGCGGCATATCGAGCAGTCCGGAAAAGAAGTATTTCGGGCTCAAACAGTTCGGCAACAGGGACACGTTCACGATTCAGATCAGCGACAAATCCTGGTCGATCACGGACAAGTCCAAATACTCCGTCACCATGCGATTGGACCGCAACCGGCTATGGACCGCGACCGCTAGCGGCATGCATTTCAAGGATGGCGACCCCGGCCTCGAATACGAAATCCGCCGCGCCGAACTCAGAAAATTCAACAAGGAGTTTGGGTCGAGCGATAAATTGAAGATCATGTTTGCCAACGGCATGCCGACCTGGAATCTCGACTTGGCGATCGCCCGCAAAGTGAGCTCGGAATTCGCGGCCTGTAACGAGAAGATCAAATAGAGTTGCCGTGGCGGGTCTGTCTGGAGACGCTTGCGACTCCCCGAGACCGTCTTGAGCGTGGACTTGAAGCAACAGACGCCGTCATTCGCGCCATAAAAGGTATTTAGGTAAGCGTCCACATTAGCATATTTTGGGCAATCGGGGCATACTTGGGCTTTCAGCTTTGCGTTTTTCAGTTTTTTGACCAGGGAATTGCAATGAGCCGTACGGGGGCGCTTCAGATTGCGATGACAGCCGCAGCGCTCGCGCTCGGCGGCTCGATTGCGCAGGCCCAGCAAGTCGGCACGGCCTCGGCAGTCAATCCGGCTGCAACCGCCAACTTGAAAACGATCACCATCGGTCAGTCGATAGCGCACAAGGAGCACATCCAAACCAGGGCGAACGGCTCGGTTCAACTACTGTTCCTCGACAAGACCTCGATGACCATCGGTCCGAACAGCGACCTCACGATCGACGAGTACGTCTATGACCCCAGCGCCAACACCGGCAAGCTGGCGGCAACCCTCAGCAAGGGCGCGCTGCGTTTCGTCGGCGGCCAGATCAGTCATAACGGCGATGCCGAGATCAAAACCGCATCTGCGCTGATCGGCATTCGCGGCGGCGTGATGATGACCGATGGCAAGGGCGGCATCTATACCGGTTACGGCACATCGACCGTCACGTCCGGCGGACAAAGCGTCACACTGGGCGCGGGTGAATTCACCCAGACGCAATCCGGTGGCCCGCCGACGTCGCCCGGACTGCCGCCACCGGGTTTCGTGCAACAGCAGATTGCGGTCTTCCAGAGCGCGGTGGGCCAGACCGGCGGCGCGGGCGCCGGAGCAGCCTCGCAACGAAACATCGCAGCGGCCGAGCAAAAGGCAACCGGCTCACCCGGAACCGCTGTAACCGGCTCGGGTGCGCCTCCTGCTCCGCCGACCATTGTCGGACAGATCAACGCGATCACCACGGCATTCTTGCAATCGATCCAAACCTCCAATCAATCGACGGCGCTGCAGCAGTTCACTCACGATCAGCCGACGGGCAACAACAACCCGCCTCCCGTTGATAACAACCCGCCGCCGGTCAACAACAGCCCGCGGCCTTCCGTTACGCTGGCCGGATATGTCAGCGGACTGGACACCATCTATCCAAACCAGAATAACACGAACTATCAGTCGCCCATTACGCATCCGATTAGCGGAACGTCGGAGATCAAGCTCGACGCCACCAACAATCGCGTTCAGGGCACTCTGGATACTTACCTCTACGACTCCAGCAACCCCTTCACGCAACTTGCCGGTTCGGTCCGGGCGCTGTTTCAGTTTGGATCGACGGGATCGACCGGTGCAGCCAACAGCACCTATGCCGACTACAACAATTTTGTCGCGGTTACTCCCGCCAATTACGTGGTCAACAGCAAAACGACCACCGGCGTGATCGTTTCCGCCAATAGCATCGCGCTTAATCAGGTCGTCACCAGTGCAATTCCCAACCTGACGCCGTGCCAGTGCGATTACACGCGCTGGGGATTCTGGCTGATTGACTCCGGCACGACGACCGGGCCGAACCCAACACCTTCGGAAATCGTCATCGGTACCTGGGTCGCTGGCCGGCCGGTTGGCAGCATTAGTGATGTGCCGACGACAGGACAGGCAACCTACACCGGCCATGTCATCGCCAATGTACAGACCGCGGGCTTCGTCGCCGGGGGATTCTCGAACACGGTGGACTTCGGCGCGCGCTCCGGCGCGGTGACCGTGACCAATCTCGACAGCACCAACTACACCGGCAACGTCTCGTTCAACACCGACCCGCGTAATTTCGGCGGCACGCTCGCAGGCAATGTCGGCAATCGCAGCATGGCCTTGCAGGGCAGCTTCTTCCAGGGCGCTCACAGTCCGGTCGGCGAGATGGGCGGAAGCGTCGCCCTCTCCGGCACCAACTATCTCGGCAGCGGCATTTTCGCTGCATCAAAACGCTAATATCAAACTTCAGCCGACGTCAGCCCGCGCTGCGCGTCGCAGCGATTGCGGCGGCTGTCCGAAGGCGCGGATAAATGCACGGCGCATCCGCTCGGGATCGCGAAAGCCCGTCGCAAGTGCCACCCGCTCGATCCTCTCGCCCGAAGACTGGACCCGCTCGCGCGCAACCTCGATGCGCAGCCGCTCCACGGCCTTCGACGGCGTGGTACCGGTCTCGCCGATGAAGGCGCGGGCGAAGTGCCGCGAACTCATCCCGGCGCGCTCGGCAAGATCCTCGACCCTCAGCGGCTGATCGAGATTTTCGCGCGCCCAGCTCAGCAGCGGCCCAAAGCGGCCGGACGGCGCCTTCAATTCAAGCAGCGACGAGAACTGCGACTGCCCGCCGGAGCGGCGATGATACAGCACGAGTTGACGCGCGGTTTCGCGTGCGACATCCTCGCCGAAATCCTCCGTCACCATAGCCAGCGCCAGGTCGATGCCGGCGCTGATGCCGGCCGAAGTCCAGACGTTGCCGTCGCGCACGAAGATCTTGTCTGACTCGAGTTTGACGTCCGGATAGCTTGCGAGGAAATGCCGCGTGCGCTGCCAGTGTGTCGTCGCACGGCGCCCATCGAGCACGCCAGCCTCCGCGAGAATGTAGGCGCCGGAGCACACGCTGGCGACGCGCACCCCACGCTTCACCATCGCGCGCACAAAGGCGAGCGTCTTGCTGCACCGCGCCGCCGCGCGAGTGCCCTCGCCGCCCGCCACGATCAGCGTCGAGATCGCACCCAACGATCTGATGCTGCGCGCCATCATCTCCACGCCGGACGAACTTTTGACCGCGCCCGGCGCAATCGCGAGCACCTTCACTACGGAGGGTTTGGCCGCAAGCCTTCCTGCGATCTCGAAGGCGGAAATCGGACCAGCCGCATCGAGCAATTGGAAACCGGGGAAAACAAGCACGCCGATCATGGCTGATACCTTATGTCAGAAAACGAGGGATATATGCCATTTCAGACACAAGAGCATCATGGCACTATGATCAGGTCAAGCAAAACCTATTGGAGTGATGACCGTCATGACTGCCCCGCTTCACATCGGCCTGCTGATCTTTCCGAAGGTGACGCAGCTTGATTTCACCGGACCGCTTCAGGTGTTCGCGCGCGTGCCCGACGCCACGGTGCATCTGATCTGGAAACGTATCGAGCCGGTGCCGAGCGACGCGGTTCTGACGTTGACACCGACCATGACGTTCGCCGATTGCCCTCAACTCGACGTGATCTGCGTGCCCGGCGGGGCCGGCACGGACGATCTCGTCAACGACGAGGAGACGCTCGACTTCATCCGCAAGCAGGCGGAAAGAGCGCGCTATGTGACGTCCGTTTGCACTGGATCGCTGGTGCTGGGCGCGGCGGGTCTACTGAAAGGCTATCGCGCGACTACACACTGGTCAGCGATGGACTATCTTCCACAACTTGGCGCAACGCCCGAGAAGAGCC
>JBEPUM010000024.1:0-28577 GCA_041691515.1 Pseudomonadota bacterium
TCGTGCGCGACGAGGGCTTCGCGTCGATCGAGCATCTCGCCACCCATTTCGACGTGACCCAACAGACCGTCCGCCGGGTCGTCAACCAGCTGTGCGACCAGGGCCTGCTGCGGCGGATTCACGGGGGTGTCAGTCTCCCCGTTCAGAACCAGAACCTTGCTTATGGAAGCCGTCAGGGATTGAACCCCGACGCCAAGCGGCGCATCGCGCTCGCGGTTTCCAATTTCATCCCTGACGGCGCATCGCTCATGATCGGACTTGGCACGACACCCGAATATGTCGCGCAGGCACTATCCCATCGTCAGGATCTGCGGGTCATCACCAACAACCTGAACGTGGCGGCGGCGTTCGCACGCAATCCCAACGTCGAAATCACGATGGCCGGAGGGACGCTGCGCGCCTTCGACCGTGACATCATCGGCGAGACGGCAGAGCGCTTTTTTTCCGGCTTCAAGACCGACATCGGAATCTTCGGCGTCGGCGGCATCGACGAGGATGGAACGCTGCTCGATTTTCATTCCGGCGAAGTTCAGGCGCGACAGGCCATTCTCGCCAACTGCCGGACCGCCTTGCTTGTCGCCGATGCCAGCAAATTCGGCCGCAACGCCACGGTGCGCGGCGGGCACCTCAATGATTGCCATCATTTCTTCACGGACAAGCCGCTGCCGGAGAGCTTTCGCGCGATCGTCGAGCAATACGCGGATCGAATCCATGCCGCAGGCGAGGATCGCGTGAACGCCGCGTAGGGCGCGATCGCACCGGCGGTAACGCCGATGCGATTTGAAATTATCGCTCCGAACGCGAAACGATCAATCCGTCTTGAATTCGTCCGTCAGGATCGGCCCAAACAGAACCCAGCGCTGACCGTCGAACTTCATCATCTGAAATTGCTTGTTGATGCGCCAGTCATCCGGTGTCGTTGAGGTCGTCATGCCTGGCAGCGCCAGATCAGCGACAAAGTCCTTGATGTTCGTTGCCTGCTTCATGATGTTGGCGCGCGTGAGATCGTCGCCGCACTGCTTGATGATCTGCACAAACAGCGATGCGGTCGAATAGCCGTAAGTCGCGATGCCGCTGTTGGCGTCTTCGGCCGGCGCATATTTCGCCATGAAGGCCTTGTAGCGCTTCATGCCCTCGTCATTGGCCCATTGCGGGTCGAGCGGGTCCTTGCCGTAGTTGACCGAGATGATGCCTTTCGCGTTCTCAAGACCGGCCGGAATCAGCGTCTGGCTAACCGGCGTCGCATTGATGTCGAGAATCTGGACCGGCTTCCAGCCGAGTTCGGCGGCTTTCTTGATCGCCTGCGCGCCGAATTTCGGCGTCGTGATGTTGTAGAACAGATCGGCGCCGGAGGCTTTCAGCGTCACCATCTGCGAGTCGACGGTCGGATCCGACAATTCGTAGGACTTTTCGGCGACGATCATGCTCGCCGCTTTTGCCCCAAGCGCGTCTTTCAAACCCTTGACGTAATCTTTTCCGAGATCGTCGTTCTGATAGAGAATGCCGATCTTCGCGCTCGGATAGTTCTCGAGAATGAATTTTGCATAGATGTGGCCTTCGGACTGGTAGTTCGGGTTGAAGGCGATCGTCCATGGAAAATGCTTTGGATCGGTGAAGCGTGTCGCACCGGTCGAGGCCAGAAGCTGCGGCACTTTTTTGTCGTTCAAATATTTCTGGACCGCGGCATTCGGAGGTGTGCCGATGATCTGGAAGGTGGTCAAGACTTCGTCGCCTTCGACCAGCTTGCGCACCTGCTCGACCGTCTTCGGCGGATTGTAGGCATCGTCGTACTGAATGAGATTGATCTTGCGGCCGTTGACGCCGCCCTGTTCGTTGATCATGCGGATGTAGGCGGCCTGCACCTTGCCAATGCTGCCATACGCGGAAGCCGGTCCGCTCAAGGGAATGGTCTGACCGACCTTGATCTCGGTGTCGCTCGCGCCGGTATCGTATTTCTTTTGTGCAAGTGCGGGCGCTGCCACTGTCACACCAAGCGCCAACACGAGAGCAGCCGTCGACTTCAATAAAGTCATGCTTTCCTCCCCAAAAGCGGTTGCGGCACTTTCCGCACCGTCTGCCATAAAGCCTATACCAAAAATGCTCGATGAAAAGCGCCGGGCGAGAGCCATCTTGTACGGTCCAGCCCCCGATCGAGCCTACTGCTATCCAGGCGACGCACGCAGTACGCGAGTAAAGCGGGGAGAATTCCAGCGCGCGAACTATTTGCTGACGGCGCAGGTATCGCGCCGGCCGCCCTACTTCAACTCCGCGACGCTCACCGCATCCCAGTCAGCGTCCGGCGGTGAGGCGATGAAGCGGCGGCAGCGCGCGATCATCAGCGTCGATGGCCCATCGCCCGGACGCGCGCGCAGCACGTCCTCGAACTGCGCGACGGCGGCGCTGAATTCCCGCGCGCGATAGGCCACCAGACCCTTGCTGTAAGCCGCGACCCAGTTTGCGGCGTCATCGCGCTGATCGCCGTTCATCGCCACCAGCTCGTAGATCGCAAGACCGCCGGCCCGGCCATAGACCGCGAGCCGATCCAGTTCGCGGACGACAATCTTGTCGCCGGCGAGCCGCCGCGTCTCCGGACCGATGATGATCTCGGAGCCGTAGACTTTGTTCGCGCCTTCAAGGCGGCTTGCGATATTCACGGCGTCGCCGATCACGGTGTAGTTGAAGCGCACCTCCGAGCCGATATTGCCGACCAGCATGTCGCCGGAATTGATGCCGATGCGGATTTTCACCGCACGCCCCACGTCATCCGTGAGCTCGAGTGCTGCGACCGCGCGAAGGCAAGCCAGCGCCGCGTGGCAGCAGTCGACCGCGTGGTCCGCATTCGCCGAGGGCGCGCCCCAGAACGCCATCACGGCGTCGCCGATGAACTTGTCGATGGTGCCGCCGTGCTCCCCGATCTGCGTCGAGACGCTGTCGAAATAACGCGACAGGATCGGGATGATCCTGTCACCGAGCCTTTCCGACAGGCCGGTGAAGCCGGCCATGTCGATGAACATCACCGTCATCGGCCGCACCGCGCCGCCGAGCCGCGCCTCATTACCCTCACCGATCAGGCGTTTGACGAGATCGGCCGGAATGTACTTGCGGAATGCCGCAAGCCCCTGCGCCATGTCGCCGATCGCGCCGGAGAGATTTTCGATTTCGGTCAGCCGCGACCGATGACGTTGCACCTTGTCGAGATCGAAGCGTTCGACATGCCGGATCTCGTTGACCACCCTGAGCAGAGGTGCGGCGATCAGCCGCCGCGCAAACCACACCGAGAGCAGGCCAGCCACCACGATCAGGACGGCAAGGCCGAGCAGCAGCCGGCGAATCGTCATCTGCACGGGCCCAAGGAATTCGGCTTCCGGCACCACCGTCACCAGCGACCAGCCTGGAAACGAGATCGGCGTCAGCACCGCCTGATAAGCCTCGCCCCCGGATTCGACCCGGGTGCGAAACGGCCCGCCGCTGTCGGTGTCGTAACGCCCGCCCGCGGTCTTGATCGCATCGACGGCAACCTGAAACAGCGGATGCGTAGTTTTCATCGGATGAAGTTCGTCGGCGTCGGGATCTGGCGCGGCGATTGCGCTGCCATCGCGATCGAGAATAAAAGCGCCAGCGGATTTCCCGATCGTCAGTTGCGACAGGAACCGCGACACGCGGGTCAGTTCGATGCCGATGCTGAGAACGCCGAGGCGCTGGCCGCCGACGTCGATCGGGCCTGAGAACGACACCGCATGGCGCGGACCGCCCGGAAAGATCGCCGGATTGAACCAGCGTCCGCCATCGGC
Source organism: Pseudomonadota bacterium (assembly GCA_041691515.1). Classification (GTDB taxonomy): domain Bacteria; phylum Pseudomonadota; class Alphaproteobacteria; order Rhizobiales; family Xanthobacteraceae; genus Nitrobacter. The sequence continues at coordinate 3,792 of JBEPUM010000024.1, forward strand.
CCCCATCGCATCGCGAAACCAATTCTGCGCAGTGACCTTATACGCGGTGTCCTCGGTATGGCGGCCCGTCATCTTGAGTGCGATGTCGTCGACATCATACTGGACGATGCTCAGTCGCGGCGCGCCACCCGTGATCTCCATGGTTTCGACGGCATCGTCGCCGAGCTTGTGCACGGCGGCGAACGATCCGTCGGGCCAGGCGAAGGCTACCCATGAAATGGTCGGCTGCGATTGCAGTTGCGACAGGAACGCGAACCTGCGCCGCTCGGTATCGTGCAGATCGAACACGTTTCCCTGAAACAGCGTCCGGAGCGCGGTATTGGCCGATCGCGCTTCGGAGGTCAGCGCCTGCAATTCGTCGCCTACGGCGGAGACGATTTGCTGGTTGATGGTATCGGCGAGCGCGCGGCTGGTGCGCTCGGCGGTCCGCCACCACAACAGATGCACGCCGGCGGCACTGACAATGATCGACGCCAGCACCAGAGCGGAGATCGCGACGCGAATACCGATACGCATGCCGATGGTCCCCGCCGCGGACGACGCTCGCAGCCGCGGTGAATTAAACGCCCGCTCGAACCCGCGCGGTCGCTAAACGCGTTCGATGATGACAGCCGGCGCCATGCCGCCCGCCGCGCACATCGTCACGAGTCCGCGTTTGAGGTCGCGACGCTCCAGTTCGTCGAGGATGGTGCCGATCAGGATCGAGCCGGTCGCGCCGATCGGATGGCCGAGCGCAATCGAACCGCCGTTGACGTTGACCTTGGCCCGATCAAGTTTGAGATCGCGGATATATTTTTCCGCGACCACCGCGAAGGCTTCGTTGATCTCAAACAGGTCGATATCGTCGATGGTCAACCCTGCTTTCGCGAGCACCTTGCGCGTCGCGGGCACCGGCGCGTTCAGCATCAAGGTCGGCGAGTCGCCCATGTTGGCCATGGCGATGACCCGCGCGCGCGGTTTCAGTCCGTGCTTTTTCGCGTAAGCGGGCGATGCCAGCAAAATCGCCGCCGCGCCATCGACCACGCCGGATGAGTTACCGGCGTGGTGCACGAAATCAATCTCGAGGCCGGGATGCTTGTCCAGAATGAGGTTGCGATAGGTGGTGCCCTTGTCGTCGATCGCGTAGTCGGCAATCGCGGGAAAGGCCGGTTTCAGCGCCGCGAGCCCTTCGCGCGTGGTCTGCGGGCGCGGATATTCCTCGCGGTCGAGCGCAAGGCTGCCGTCTTCGCGTTTGACCGCCACCAGGCTCCTGTCGAAATAGCCGTTCTTGATGGCATGCGCGGCGCGCTGCTGGCTCTCATAGCCGAGATCATCGACATCGGCGCGCGAAATGCCTTCCAGTGTTGCGATGGCGTCGGCGCAGACGCCCTGATGCGATTGCGGATGACGCGCGCGCAAACGCAGATTGCCGGAATCCATCATCATCGGGCCCTGCCCGCGCCGGCCCTCCATCGACATCATCTCGCAGCCGCCCGCGATCACCAAATCCTCCGACCCCGACATGATGGCAGCCGCCGCCATGTTCACGCTGGTGATACCCGAGCCGCAGAAACGATCGAGCGTCACGGCGCTGGCGCGCACATCGTAGCCGGCGTCGAGTGCCGACATCCGGCCGAGATCGCCGCCCTGGGTTGCGACCTGTGCGCTGCAACCCCAGACGATATCGTCGACATCGGCGGTGTCGATGCCGGTACGATCGGCGAGCGCACGCAACACCGTGGCCCCGAGCTGTTGCGGGTGGATGCCCGACAGCGCGCCCTTGCCCGCTTTGCCGATGCCGCGCGGCGTCCTGCATGCGTCGATGATGAGGGCCTCGCCCATGATGTATCCTTTCGGGTCGTTCGGACCGGGCCGCTGCGCCCGGATGTCCACGATAGTTGGACCGACCCTATCGGCGGTGTCAATTCACCTGACAGGGAAACTGCACGTGAGCGCGGACGCCGCTATCCGCATCTCTCATGGGGCCATGCGGCGGCCGGCGGCGCATCCCGCAATACCACTGTTGTGATTGCAGCGGCGCTTGCTTACGGTTCGGACGGCGCAAGGCCCAACAGAAACGCTTTTCGGGGAAACGATGACCACGAACGCTTCCAGGACTCCGACCGGATCAGCATCCGACGCCGGTGAATTCGATTACGTGATCGTCGGCGCGGGCTCGGCGGGCTGCGTGCTCGCCAATCGCCTCAGCGCCTCCGGCCAGCACTCGGTGCTGCTGCTCGAAGCCGGACCGAAAGACACCAACATCTGGATTCACGTGCCGCTCGGCTACGGCAAGCTGTTCAAGGAAGCGAGCGTCAACTGGATGTTCCAGACCGAGCCGGAGCCGGGACTGAACGGCCGCAGCGTGTTTCAGCCGCGCGGCAAGGTGCTGGGCGGATCGAGTTCGATCAACGGCCTGTTGTATGTGCGCGGCCAGCACGAGGACTACGATCGCTGGCGGCAGCGCGGCAATGTCGGCTGGGGCTATGACGACGTGCTGCCCTATTTCAAGAAAGCCGAGGATCAGGGCCGCGGCGGCAACGACTATCACGGCGCCGGCGGCCCGTTGCCGGTGTCGGACTGGCGGCATCACGATCCCCTGTCGGAAGCATTTGTGCATGCCGCCGCGGAAGTCGGCATCCCGACCAATCCGGATTTCAACGGCGCGACCCAGGAGGGCGCGGGCTTCTTTCAGACCACGACGAAACGCGGACGCCGCGCCTCCACCGCCCGATCCTATCTGCGACCCGCCATGAAGCGCGGCAACCTGCACGTCGAGACCGACGCACAGGCGCAGCGGCTGCTGTTCGAGGGCCGCCGCGCGACAGGCGTTGTCTACAAGCAGAACGGAATGGAGCGAACCGCGCGGGCGCGCCGGGAAATGATCGTCTCCAGCGGCGCCTACGGCTCGCCGCAACTGCTGCAATTGTCCGGCGTCGGCCCCGCCGACCTCTTGAAGCAGCACGGCATCTCCGTGGTGCTGGACGCGCCCGGCGTCGGCAACGATTTGCAGGATCACATGCAGGTGCGCATCGTGATGAAATGCAAACAAAAGGTCACGCTCAACGACGTCATGAAGAATCCGCTGCGGCAGATGATGGCCGGCGTGCAATACGCTGCATTCCGCAAGGGACCGCTGACCATCGCCGCCGGCACATCGGGCGCATTCTTCAAGACCGACCCGCGCCTTGCCTCGCCGGATATCCAGATTCACTTCCTGCCATTCTCGACCGACAAGATGGGCGAGAAGTTGCATTCCTATTCGGCGTTCAGCGCTTCGGTGTGCCAGTTGCGCCCCGAGAGCCGCGGGTCGCTGCGCATCAGGAGCGCCGACCCCTCGGCCGCGCCGGAGATCCGCATTAACTATCTCGCCACCGAAACCGATCGGGCGGCTTTCATCGACGGCCTGAAAATCCTGCGCAATATTCTGAAGGCGCCGGCGCTGGCTCCATTCGTGGTCGAAGAATCCGATCCCGGCCCATCGGTCGCGACCGACGAGCAGCTACTCGAATTCTGCCGGCAGCGCGGCTCGACGGTGTATCACCCCACGTCGACCTGCCGGATGGGAAGCGATCCGCTGGCCGTGGTCGATCAGCGCTTACGCGTACGTGGCATCGAAGGCCTGCGGGTGGTCGATGCTTCCGTTATGCCGGACCTCATGTCCGGCAATACCAATGCGCCGACCATCATGATCGCGGAAAAGGCCTCCGATATGATCCTCGAGGATGCCAGACGCGCTTAGGCGCGAATGGCTGCAGTCAGCCCTGCAATGTCCACATGACAGCCCGGACACGAAAATCTGACCCGGACGCGACGGCCCCTCGATTGATGGGCAGGAACATCTTATATTGATGTTTGTTCTAGGGTTGAACCCAAGGAGATCGAAATGCGAAAGCTCGTTTTGACGGCTTTATCCGTCGCCCCGTTGTTAATGGCTGTCGGCGCACTTTCGCCGGCCGCGGCCGACAATTCCAGATATTGCCTGCAAGGCACGAGATGGGGCTATCCGGGCAACTGCCAGTTCGCTACCTACCAGCAATGCGCGGCGACGGCGTCCGGCACCAATGATTATTGCGGAATCAATCCCCGCTCCGCATTTCGCGAGCAACGCGGCTATCGTTCGAGCTATTACCGATAGCAGACGGGACCTTCTCCCTGCAAAAATGGCCTCCCGGATCACGGGAGGCCATTTTCGTTCGATTTATCGACCGCTGAAAGGGGCTTAGTCGTCGTGGTCGATGATCACCTTGCGATCCCGGTCATAATCCCGGTCGCGATGCTTCTTGATAATCACGGTCTCATTTCGGGGCTCGCGCTCGCGGATCACCCGCGTGCGATCACGATCGTGGTCGCGATCCCAGTCGCCATGTCCAGTGCCGACGGTTACACCGGCGGGGCCGACGCCCACACCTACTTCATCCGCACTCGCCGGAACCGCCGCACTGATCGTAGCGGCGGCAACAATCGCCAGTACATATTTCATGGTTCGCTCCTCGCATTGTGAATTGACGCAAAGGCAACGGCCCGGCGCGGCAACCGTTCCTGCAAGATTTCAGCGTGGAACCTGGAACAAATGCGCGTTTGCGCTTAAGCAACTTCCTTCAACGCAGCCAGCAACTGGTCCGGCCGCTCCGCCATCATCATGTGACCGGCGCCGGGCATCACCACGGTGCGCGCATGCGGAATCGCTGCCGCCAGCGCCTTGCCCGCCTTCGCAGGCGTCATCATGTCACGCTCGCCGAGGATCAGCGTAGCCGGCACCTTGATCTGCGCCGCCGAGACGAGCGCGTTCTGGTAAGCGTTGCACGCCGAGAGATCGGCGAACAGCACGCCAGGCTTGCTCGCCTCGAGCACACGCTGCGCACCGCCGTGCATCCAAAGTCCCGGCGCGAGACTGCCGCCGAGTTCGGCGTGATAGCCGAGCCCCCAGATCGACACCATGTCGATCGCCGCGTGATCGTTGGCCTCCGCCGCTTTCAGCAAGTCCGGTCCCACCGCCATCGCCGACGATGTGCCGATCAGCGCAAGGCCCGCGACCTTGTCCGGATGCCGTGCGGCGGCCTCAACCGCAACCAGCGATCCCATCGAATGCCCGATCAGCCGCGCTTTCGCCGCGCCGGATGCCGCGATCAGCGCCGCGGTCCAGTCTGCCAGGTCGGCGATGCTTGTAAGTGGCGCGCCCTGTGACAGGCCGTGACCCGGAAAATCCGGCGCCAGCACCGCAAACCCGTGATGGGCGAACCATCGGCTGTGCAACGCCCAGGCCGAGCGATCCATCCCCGCGCCATGCAGAAAGACGACCACCGGCAGCGAGGCGTCGAACTCGCGACCACCGGTGGCGATAAAGGTCTCAATTCCATTGACGGACAGTTTCATCACTCACACCTTCTGCGAGACGCGCAGCGCCTGCCCGAGATCGTCGATAATGTCCTGCGCGGCCTCGATGCCGACCGACAGCCGCACCAGTTCCTCGCCGATCCCCGACGCCTTCAACTGCGCGGCATCCATCTGCTGGTGCGTGGTGGAAGCCGGATGAATGACCAGCGTCTTGGCGTCGCCGACATTGGCGAGATGGCTGGTCAGCCGCAGCGACTCGATGAACTTGCGGCCCGCGGCACGACCGCCCTTGATCCCGAACGAGATGATCGATCCTGCGCCGCGCGGCAGCAATGTCTTCGCCAGTTCGTGGTCCGGATGATCCGGCAGCGAGGGATGCAACACCCAATCGACCGCCTTGTTGGCGATGAGGAATTGCAGGACGGCGCGCGTGTTGTCCATATGCCGGTCCATTCGCAGGCCGAGCGTCTCGACGCCTTGCAGCAACTGGAATGCGTTGGTCGGCGACAGGCAGGCGCCGAAATCGCGCAGGCCTTCGGTGCGCGCGCGCATGATGAACGCGCTCGATCCGAACTGCTCATCGAAGACGATGCCATGATAGCCGGCATAGGGTTCGGTCAGCCCCGGAAATTTGCCCGACGTCCGCCAGTCGAACCGGCCACCGTCCACGACCACGCCGCCGATGGCGATGCCATGACCGCCGATCCATTTGGTTGCCGAATTCATCACAATGTCAGCGCCGAGTTCGATGGGCCGGCTGAGATAGGGCGTGGCGAAGGTGTTGTCGATGACGAGCGGAATTTTCGCATCATGCGCAATCGCGGCGACCTTCGGGATATCCAGCACTTCGAGGCCGGGATTGCCGATGGTCTCGCCGAGCACCATGCGCGTGTTTGGCCGGATCGCGGCCCTGATGTCGTCGAGCGCGCGCGGCTGCACGAACGTCGTGGTGATGCCAAAACGCGGCAAGGTGTGCGCCAGCAGGTTGATGGTGCCGCCGTACAGCGACGACGACGCCACGATATGATCGCCGGCATTGAGCAGCGTCGCGATGATCAGATGCAGCGCGGCCATGCCGCTCGCGGTGCAGATGGCGCCGACACCGTTTTCGAGTGCGGCCAGCCGCTCTTCCAGCACCGCCGTGGTCGGATTTGAAATCCGCGTGTAGATATGTCCGGCGCGCTCGAGATTGAACAGCGCGGCTGCGTGATCGGAATCCTGAAACACGTAGGACGTGGTTTGATAGATCGGCACGGCGCGCGCGCCGGTGAGTGGATCAGGCAACTGTCCGGCGTGAAGACTCAGCGTCTCGAAGGCAGGCGGCTTGGGTGCGGGCATGTGAACTCGATACCAAGTGAGGAAAGGGCTTAGCTGCGTGCATCCTTGCGGGAAAACGAGCCGAACAGGTTTTTCTTGAGATCCCGCACGCCGGACGACAATCGCGGCCACTTGCACGGTGACAAAAATTCGTCCTTGCAGTGCCGTGCCATCTTCGGCCGCGGGCGCGGGAGCACAGTCACACGCGGCTTGTCGGCCGATTTCGGTGGCGCTGTCAGCCTGACATTACCCGAACCGTTCGTAACCCCAGCTTTGGCTTGCTCAACCTGCTGTTGTTTCTGAAGGAACGCTGCCGCGATGATGCTGCGCCGCTGGTCGTTGAGATAAGAAGTGTATTGCTCGTCGATCCGCCTCTGCTCGTCCCGGGTCGGGTTCGGCCCCGCGATGTCGAAATGCCGGTTCTGCATGAAGTCGTAATAGGTGTAGCCGCCGCCGGGCTTGCGGCGGCCGGCAAACTTCGCCTCGCACGCTGTCATCAGCTTGTCCTTGTCTTCGCCTGATGTCGCGGCCTTCTGCGCGCTCGCCGCGCAATCCTCGAAATCGGCCGGAGCGCGCGACCACCATGCCGCGCCCGCGGGCGCCGAAACCAGCACCGCACCGCAGATCATCGCAAAACCGAACAGAGTTCTTCTATTCGCAGCCACGGCCAACAATCTCTTTCCGAAACAACCTATTACCGGATCGGGTGATTTTCGGAAAATATCGGGGTTTTGTCACCCCCGGATCGACAGGTTCTCCCCGTTGTGTGCCAGCTGGGCCTCCGTCGATCCGGGATCGACAGCTTGTCCCGGCTTTCGGACCATTCAAGCCGGCCGTCGATCCGGGATCGACCGCTTGTCCCGGCTTTCGATCTTGCCAAGCGGCGGCTCAGGACAGCAGTTCGAACCCGCCATCGATGCGCAGGGCGCGCGATTGCGGGCCGGACAGCAATGCCACGAGACGATGCGCAAGCTCCGGATTGGCCGATCGGCCGCTCACCGCGGCCGAATAGACCGTTGAAAGATCGTGTGCTTTTGGCAGCGGCCCAACCAGCGTAACGTCAGGCGTATATTTGATCTCGGTGATCTGGGTGCAGCCTATCGGTTGTTTGTCGGTGCTGTCAGCCAGATGACGCATCGCAGTCGCACCATTCGGGAAAGGCCGCAGGTGACGTTCCACGTCGCTGTAAATGCCGAGTTTTTTCAGGACGCCGACAAAGAAGATGCCGGCGGTCGACCGCTCCGGATCGGGGATAAAGATCGCATCCGACGCCGTCAGCGCCGCCGCGAGCGCCGCGGCGCTTGCGATATCCGGCACGCCCATGCCGCTGCGGACCGCGATGCCGGTTCTGACGGTGCCGATCGGCGCGATCGCGCCCGCAAGAAGGTTGCCACGCTGCTGAAGCGCTTCGAGCATCTTCTGCGACAGGATCAGCACATCACAGGGATCGCCGGCGAGATACTTGTCCTGAATAGCGCCGACCGCGCTGAAGGTACTGTTGAGATCGGCGTTGGCGTCTGCCTTGAAGGCGGGTTCCAGAACCGTAACCAGGCCCTTGACCGCGCCGGCGCTCAGGATTTGCAGGGTTGCCATCTGAACTCACCTGCCCAATTTCATCTGCCGACCGGATTGATCAACGTACCGAGATGGTCGATCGAAAGCTTCATGATGTCGCCGGTCTTGAGAAACCGCGGAGGCTTGAGGCCGAGCCCGACGCCGGCCGGTGTTCCCGTGGCGATCAGATCGCCGGGCTGCAAGGTGATGCCTGCCGAGAGCGTTTCGATGATGGTCGGCACATCGAAAATGAGATCGCGCGTATTGGCGTCCTGACGCAACTCGTCATTGATCCAGCAGCGCACATTGAGATTGGCGACATCGACCTCATCCGCGGTCACGATCCACGGCCCCAGCGGACAGAAGGTGTCGAACGATTTTCCGATGAACCACTGCCGGTGTTTCAGTTGCAGGTCGCGCGCGGTGACGTCGTTGGCGATGGTGTAGCCGAAGACATGATCGAGCGCGTCGGCTTTGCGGATGCCGCGACCTCCTTTGCCGATCACCACCGTCAACTCGACCTCATAGTCGAGTTGGGTCGTCAGACCGGTAAATCCAGACACCGGCTCGCCAATGGCAATCACCGTCGACGGCGGCTTGGTGAAGATGACAGGCACCTCCGGCGCCAGTTCGCCTTTCGCCGCAGAAGTATCGAACCCGGACTGCGCGAACTCTTTTGCATGCGCATGATAATTCTTGCCGACGCAAAAAATGTTTCGCCGCGGCATGATCGGCGCCAGCACCTTGTGGCCGTCGCGCGATTGCCAGCTTCCGATATTGGCCAGCGTTGTCGCGGGCGACGGCATCCGGGCAATCAGATCGGTCGTGTCGCCAACAAACCCGGGAACGAGCCGGCTGACGTCGCAATAATTCCGCTCGTCCTCCGAGATCACGACCGGCCGCGCATGACCGTCGATCTCCAGGGTCGCAAACCGCATTCCGGCCTCCGTACGCGCCGCTGGTCGAGAACACGGCAGAAGTTATTGAACCAATATAGCCCAGAATGACGGACTATTTGACCCAAAAGCCACAGCTGGTTAGTCTCGTCAATCCAGTTCAGCTCCTTTGGAGATGAGCAAGGTTTTTTCGTACCTCTCGGCATGATGGTGGATTAAATTGGATCAGGAAATGCTTCATCACGACATCAGCAACATTCGCCCACCGCACAACAACGATCGCGGCGCTGCGGCCCTGCTGCGCTTCATCGAGGGCAGTATTGCCGGCGGGGTCTGGAAGCCGGGCGATCAGTTGCCGACTGAACGCGAACTCGGAGTCCGCTTCGGTCTGGCGCGCAATACGCTGCGCAAGCGGCTGAAGGTGCTCGAGAGCGAAGGGTTGATCGTCCGCCGTGTCGGAAGCGGCTCCTTTGTCGCCCAGCCGCCGCGCCCGATCGCAGATGTCGCCAATCCCGGCCTCGCGTTGCTGACGCGGATTCATGGCGCCAGCCCGGCGGAGGTGATGGAGCTACGGCTGATGATCGAACCGCAAGTTATCGACCTCGCCGTGGCGCGCGCGACGACCGCGAATTTCAACACCCTGAACGAATGCCTCGAACGCGGCGAAGCCGCGCAAACCATCCCGGAATTCGAGATGTGGGACGGGCTGCTCCACCTCGAAATTCTCAAGGCCGCGCGCAATCAGCTGCTGATCGACATCTACGATGCCTTGAATGGCGTGCGGCGTCAGGCGCAGTGGGGCAAGCTGAAGGAGCGGACGCTGACGCCGGAGGGCCGCATTCTCTACGAGAAGCAGCATCGCGATATTGTCACCGCGCTGAAGGCGCGCGATGCGGCGATGGCCCGCGAGGCGCTGGTTTCCCATCTCAAGGCGGTGCGTGAGGCTCTGCTCGGCGCGATGTAAGGCAGCGGATCGTTTGTTAGCTGCTACCGGACATGCATTGGACCGGCGCTGCGTCAGACCACCGCCAGCTTGCGATCGATGACGAGCAGAACGCGATCGAGTTCATGACCGCGCCGCAGGATCAAGCCGCTCGCCGAGATCACGCTGTAGGCGCCCTGCTTGCGCGCCAGCCGCGGATCTTTCTCGATGCGGTAGATCGGGACTTCGGAAGCGCGACGGAAAATCGAGAACACCGCACGATCCCGGAGAAAATCGATGGCATAGTCGCGCCACTCGCCGTCGGCGACCATGCGTCCGTAAAGATTGAGGATGCGATTGAGTTCGAGGCGGGTGAACGTGACGCGGCTTGGGATGGGTGACGCGGCGGTATTGCGTTCCGCCGCGCGGCTCTCGCTTGGATCAACATCGCCCGATAGCGAACTCATCGGCGCCTCCTGTCATGTGGGCGATATGATCGCGCCGGACGCGCTTCGCCGCAAGAGCCCTTTCGAACGGCCCAACAGGCGCCGCAACGGCATTTTACGCCGTCACCGCGTCAGAACGCCGCGATCAGAAACATGCCGTCACGAGAACGTTAGCCGAAATCATAATGCGGCCCAATTTCCGCCAAGCGACCGCCGTGCTGGGTTGCGAGAAACAATCACTGCGTTGGCCCGGTCCTTTCGGCTCCGGATTCCTCAGCCCCCAGCCCCCCGGGGTCATCAGGATCGGGCCGTTCGCAGCGAACTTAATCCCCATACTGACGGGACCGGCGAAAGCTGGTCCTTTTTCTTTTTTGGGGGTGCGTCATTCCCCGATGCACAGTTGCGCATCTGGGCGCCCGCGAAGCATGAACGCAAGGTTCGTCGCCAGGGCGCATCCGGAAATGGCGATGTTTGAAAGAATGATTTAGTGCAGCGACGTATAGGCTGCGCCGAGCATCGGCCCGGGCTTGTCGCGATTGCCGTCCTGAACGTAGACCACCGCGGCATCGACACCATCGCGCGCAATGTTTTCCATCGGCACCGTCCAGCTGCCGGCTTTGCCGGTCCAGTCACCGACCTTCAGCCAGTTGCGCACCACGTTGTGGTAGGTGACTTCGCGGCCGCGATTTTCGCCGCGCCCGATCGAAATCGGCACCGCCTTCGAGATCGCGCAGATCCAGACCTCGCCGTGATCGGAAGGATGACTGGCGTCGGCAGACGCGACCGACACGTTGAGCTGCTTGCCTGACACCGACATCGAGACCGGCACCGACATCACATCGTTCTTTCGCGTCTCGCGCATTGCGCCTTCGATGGCCGCGCGATCGTTACCCACCACATGGACCGATCCGTTGACGATCACCTGCGGCGTGTAGACATCACGATCGCCGCGCATTTGCGAATAGGCCTTCTGACGCGCGGTGAAGCGATTATCGGCCAGCGTATCCTTCCAGCCGAGATAGTCCCAGTAATCGATCGGCAAACTCAGAGCGACAATCGAGGGATCCTTGGAGAGTTCGCCGAGAATCTTGTCGGCCGCCGGGCACGACGAACAGCCCTGCGACGTGAACAGCTCGACCACGGCACGCGGGTCAGCCTCAGCGGGACGAATGACGGCGACGAACGCGCAAACACCGAGTGCGCCGGACAGCCGCGACAAACCACTATGAGACATCGTTAAGGCCAAACCGAAACCCGACACGCCGTGTGCCGGCGCCATGATGATATTCAAGCCTCCGAACGCGAGAAGGCGGCCTTTTCATAGGCCGCCTTCCGTTCACCTGCCACTCAATTCGCAGTGAGGCCATCGCGAGCGGCGCAGAGGTCACGCAGCGAGCTTGCGAAGCACGTACTGCAGGATGCCGCCGTTGCGGTAGTACTCGAGCTCGTCGAGCGTATCGATGCGGCACAGCAGCGAAACACGCTGCAACGAGCCGTTGCTGGAGACGATTTCGGCCGTGAGCTTCTGACGCGGCTTCAGATCGCCCTGCAGCCCGCGAATCGTCACGGTCTTGTCGCCTTTCAGCCCGATCGACTGCCACGATGCGCCGTCCTCGAAGGTCAGCGGCAGCACGCCCATGCCGACGAGGTTGGAGCGATGGATGCGCTCGAAGCTCTGGCAAACCACGGCGCGCACGCCGAGCAGACGGGTGCCCTTGGCAGCCCAGTCACGCGACGAACCGTTGCCGTATTCGGCACCCGCAAACACCACGAGCGGCACGTTCTCCTGCTGATACTTCATCGCGGCGTCGTAGATCGACATCTGCTCGCCGTCCGGCCAGTGCTTGGTGAGACCGCCCTCGGGAATGTTGCCGTCGGCGCCCTTCAGCATGAAATTCTTGATGCGAATGTTGGCGAAGGTGCCTCGCATCATCACTTCGTGATTGCCGCGACGCGTACCGTACTGGTTGAAGTCAGCCGGGCGTACCTGATGTTCGCTGAGATACTTGCCAGCCGGCGATGTCAGCTTGATCGCGCCGGCAGGCGAAATGTGGTCGGTGGTGATCTTGTCGCCGAATATCGCGAGGATGCGCGCGTCGACCACGTCGGCAATCGGCTCCGGCTCTTTCTTCATGCCTTCGAAGTAGGGCGGGTTCTGCACGTAGGTCGAACTCATGTTCCAGCGATAGGTCTCGCTCTCCACGGTCTTGATCTTGCGCCAGTTGGTGTCGCCTTTGAACACATCGGCATACTTCTTCTTGAAGATCGTCGAGGTCACGAACTTCTTGATGAAGGCATTGATCTCCTTCGAGGTCGGCCAGATGTCCTTGAGATAGACCGGCTTGCCGTCCTTGCCGGTGCCGAGCGGCTCGGTCGTGAGATCCGTCGTCACTGAGCCTGCGAGCGCGTAGGACACCACCAGCGGCGGCGACGCCAGATAGTTGGCCTGCACGTCTGGCGAGACGCGGCCTTCGAAGTTGCGGTTGCCGGACAACACGGCGGCGGCAACGATGCCGTTGTCGTTGACCGATTTTGAAATCTCTTCCGGAAGCGGGCCGGAATTGCCGATGCAGGTGGTGCAGCCGAAGCCGACAAGATTGAAGCCGACCGCGTCGAGATCCTTCTGCAGTCCGGAGTTCGCCAGATATTCCGCGACCACCTGGCTGCCCGGCGCGAGCGAGGTCTTCACCCACGGCTTCGCCTTGAGCCCCTTCGCCGCAGCCTTGCGCGCCAATAGACCCGCGGCGATCAGCACGCTCGGGTTGGAGGTGTTGGTGCAGGAGGTAATGGCGGCGATCACCACATTGCCGTGGCCGAGATCGAAATCACGGCCCTCGACCGAAAAGCGCGCCGCGGCGTCGGACTTCTTGTATTCATCTGCCAGCGCGGTCGCAAAACCGTCGGCGATCGCCGGGAGCGCCTGCCGTCCTTCCGGCCGCTTCGGTCCGGCAAGCGACGGCACCACCGTGCCGAGGTCGAGCGACAGCGTTTCGGTGAACACCGGATCTGATGAGGCCGAGGTGCGGAACAGGCCCTGCGCCTTGGCGTATTTGACGACGAGCGCGACACGGTCCGCCTTGCGGCCGGTGGTTTTGAGATAGTCGATGGTCGCAGCATCGACCGGGAAAAAACCGCAGGTCGCGCCATATTCCGGCGCCATGTTGCCGATGGTCGCCTTGTCCGCGACCGACATCGAATCGAGACCGGGTCCATAAAACTCGACGAATTTTCCGACCACGCCCTGCTTGCGCAGCATCTGCGTGACGGTCAGCACGAGGTCGGTCGCGGTGACGCCTTCCTTCAGCGCGCCCTTGAGCTTGAAGCCGACGACGTCGGGCAACAACATCGACTGCGGCTGTCCGAGCATCGCGGCTTCCGCCTCGATGCCGCCCACGCCCCAGCCCAGCACGGCGAGACCGTTGACCATGGTGGTGTGCGAGTCGGTGCCAACAAGCGTATCGGGATAAGCGACCTCCATGGTCGCGGTCTTCTTGCCGATCGTCAGCTTCTCTTTTTTCGTCCACACCGTCTGGGCGAGGTACTCGAGGTTGACCTGGTGGCAAATGCCCGTGCCGGGCGGCACAACGGCGAAGTTCGAAAACGCCTTCTGGCCCCACTTCAAAAATTCGTAGCGTTCCTGGTTCTGCTTGTATTCCTCGACCACGTTCTTGCCGAACGCCTTGTTGTCACCGAAGAAGTTCACGATCACGCTGTGATCGATGACGAGATCGACCGGCACCAGCGGGTTGATCTTTTCAGCCTCGCCGCCGAGCGCCTGCATCGCATTGCGCATCGCTGCGAGATCGACCACCGCGGGTACGCCCGTGAAATCCTGCATCAGCACCCGCGCCGGGCGGAACGAGATTTCATGCTCGAGCTTGCGCTTCTTCAGCCACTTCGAGAACGCCACGATGTCCTCTTTCTTGACCGAGCGGCCGTCCTCGTTGCGCAGCAGATTTTCCAGCAGCACCTTCATCGAGTAAGGCAGCTTTGAAATGCCCTTGAGGCCGTTTTTTTCAGCCGCAGGCAGGCTGTAATAAGCGTAGGTTTTGCTGCCGACCTTGAGGGTTTTCAGGCATTTGAAGCTGTCGAGCGAGGCCATGTGAGGAATCCCGATCCAAAGAGTTGGGGGTACCTGATCGGGGCGGGCCCTAAAGGTACCAAAACACCGCACGCGAGCGGGGCTCGCGGGTTTCGTTGCGGCGCATTTTGTGCTGCATCAAGTTCCGGTTTTATAGAATCTTTCCAGACTGTCCACCACGCCGACGATGCTTACACCGCGCCTTTCAGCTATGCACTGGAATGGCGCGAACGCCCCGCAAACAGGACCATCATGAAACTATCGGGGCGCGGCTTGCGGTGCGTACGGGGCGAGCGGGAGGTGTTCTCGGGCCTCGATGTGACGGTGGACTCCGGCGAGGCGGTGGCGGTGACCGGACCCAACGGCGCCGGGAAAACCTCCCTGCTGCGGCTGGCTGCCGGGCTGCTGGCGGCGGCGGACGGATTGATCGGCCTTGAAGGTGGCGATGCCGACCTGACGCTGCCCGAACAGGCGCATTATCTCGGCCATCGCGATGCGCTGAAACCCGCGCTCAGCGTCAGCGAAAATCTCGCGTTCTGGCAGAATTTTCTCGGCGGCGATGCCGCCGATACCGGGCTCGCGCTCGCGACCGTCGGGCTAGATCACGTCGCGCATCTGCCCGCGGCCTATCTCTCGGCGGGGCAGCGGCGGCGGCTATCGGTCGCGCGGCTGCTCGCGGTCAAGCGCCCGGTCTGGCTGCTGGATGAACCGACCTCGGCTCTGGACGCCGAAGGCCAGAACGCCTTCGCCGCCATTATGACCGGTCATCTCGCTGGCGGCGGCATCATTCTGGCCGCGACCCATGCGCCACTCGGCATCGTCGCGCGGGAATTGCGGATGGGGGCGATGTCGTGACGGCTCAGACCCTGATGCTTGTTACCCCCACCCCCGACCCCTCCCCACAAGGGGAAGGGGCCGGGGGTGGGGGTCTGCAAACACATCCGCTCAACGCGCGGAAAAATCGGAAGGGCCTGTCATGACCGCCCTCGCCGCGCTGATCGGCCGGGACATTCGCGTGGCGCTGCGCGTCGGCGGCGGCGCGCTGATCGGCGTGCTGTTCTTCCTCACCGTCGTGGTGCTGATGCCATTCGCGGTCGGCCCCGATCTCGCACTGTTGAAACAACTCGGCCCCGCGATCCTCTGGCTCGGTGCGCTGCTCGCGAGTCTCCTGACGCTCGATCGGCTGTTCATGGCCGACCATGACGACGGCTCGCTCGATGTGATTCTCATGAGCCGCACGCCGCTGGAATTCGTCTGCGCGGCGAAGGCGCTGGCGCACTGGCTGGCGGCCGGACTGCCGCTGGTCATCGCAACGCCGGTATTGGGCCTGCTGCTCAATCTCGACGGTGCGGCCACCGGCGCGGTGGCGCTGACGCTGCTGGCGGGAACGCCGGCGCTGACCTTCACTGGTATGATCGGCGCGGCGCTGGCGGTGACGCTGCGGCGCGGCGGACTATTACTCGCGGTGCTGGTGCTGCCGCTGTCAATTCCGGTGTTGATCTTCGGCGTCGCCGCTTCGCAAGCCGCGATCTCGGGGCCGCTACCGTTCGGCACACCGTTTTCGATTCTGTGCGCGCTGTCACTCGCAAGTTTCGTGATCGGGCCGTTCGCCGCGGCCATGAGCCTGCGGCAGGGACTGGATTGAGGTACATGATGCGGCCGATCAACTCTTGCGGAGACCAAAGGCCGCGCCCGAACCTGCATTGCCTGCCGCGGCTGCCGCGACTATCAGAGGTGCCATGACGCTAACCGAACTCGCCAACCCTTCGCGCTTTCTCGCGCTCGCCGGCCGCATCCTGCCGTGGCTCGTGGCTGCGACCGCGCTGGTGCTGCTGATCGGACTGTATCAATCCGCAACTGCGCCCGACGACTACCAGCAGGGCGCAACTGTGAAGATCATGTTCATTCACGTTCCCAATGCATGGCTGTCGATGTTCGTGTGGGGCGTGATGAGTGTGGCCGCGCTGGGCACGCTGGTGTGGCGGCACCCGTTGGCCGACGTCGCGCAAAAAGCCGCAGCGCCGATCGGTGCGGCCTTCACGTTCCTTGCGCTGGTGACGGGATCGCTGTGGGGCCGCCCGATGTGGGGCACCTATTGGCAGTGGGATGCGCGGCTGACCTCGGTGCTGATCCTGTTCCTGATGTATCTCGGCCTGATGGCGCTGTGGCGCGCCGTCGACGATCCGTCACGCGCCGCGCGCGCGGCCGCGGTGCTGACGCTGGTCGGCGCGATCAACATCCCGATCATCAAGTTCTCGGTCGACTGGTGGAATACGCTTCATCAGCCGGCCTCGGTGTTTCGGATGGGCGGCTCGACGCTCGACCGCGCGTTCCTGATTCCTTTGCTGGTGATGGCGGTCGGCTTCACCCTACTGTTTCTCACGCTGCATATCGCCGCGATGCGCAATGAAATCCTGCGCCGCCGCGTCCGCACCTTGCAGATGCTGCAAGCCAGCACGTCGGCGGTGTGACGGCCATGTCGCTCGGTCCCTACGCCACGTTCATCGTCACGTCCTACGCGCTGGTCACGGCCGTGGTTGCGGCGCTCATCGTTTGGGTGATCGTCGACTACCGCCGCCAGAAGGCGCGGCTGCACGATCTCGAAGCCTCGGGCGTGGTTCGCCGCTCCGGACGCAGCGCAGTTGACGCCTCATGACTGAGCAGACCTCTCCCTCCGCTTCGCCAAAACGGCGCTGGCTGATGGCGCTGCCACTTGTGGTGTTCGGCGCACTGGCGGTGCTGTTCTGGTTCAGGCTCGGCGACGGCGATCCCTCGCGCATTCCCTCGGCGCTGATCGGCCATGCCGCGCCCAAAACCGCGCTGCCGCCGCTGACCGATCTCGTCAACAACGGCATGCCGGTGCCGGGCCTCGATCCGGCGATGTTCAACGGCAAGGTCAGCATCGTCAACGTCTGGGCATCCTGGTGCGTGCCTTGCCATGAAGAGGCTCCGCTGCTGAGCGATCTCGCCAAGGACCGGCGGCTGCAACTCGTCGGCATCAACTACAAGGACTCCCCTGACAATGCGCGCCGCTTCCTCGGCCGCTACGGCAATCCGTTCGACATGGTCGGCACTGATGCCAACGGCCGCGCCTCGATCGAATGGGGCGTCTACGGCGTGCCCGAGACCTTCGTGGTCGGCCGCGACGGCACCATCGCCTACAAGCTGGTCGGGCCGATCACGCCCGACAACATCGATGCGGTGTTGAAGCCGGAGATCGACAAGGCGCTGAAGGCTCCAGAACCCAAATAATCCTCGGCTTTTATCTCGCGTTCATTTCACGGCCATGGCGCCGCCTCAAATACACCGCTAGCCTTGCGCCGTTAACAACACGTCCTTGGAGGGATACTTTTTATGCGTCATTTCACGCTCGCCTCGATCACTGCTGCCGCGCTTGCGCTCGGTCTGCTCGCGTCCACGCCGTCGATGGCCCAGTCGACCCAGCCCGCAGCCAAATCCGACAAGATGGCCCCGGCCGGGAAAATGGCCCCCGCGGCTTCGAGTTCGAAGATGGCGGCTCCCGCCAAGTCGGACAAGATCGACATCAATACGGCCACCAAGGAAGAATTGATGGCTTTTAAGGGCATCGGCGACAAATATTCCGACAAGATCATTGCCGGCCGTCCCTATGCCAAGAAGGACCAGCTGGTCTCAAAAGATATCTTGCCGGAAGCGACCTACAAGAAGCTCGCCGACAAGATCATCGCTACGCAGCCGAAGTAATGCTGGGCTCTTTCTGAACGCATCGGCGCTCCGCGCGCCGGTGCGTTTTTTGTTTGGTGACGGCCTTACTTGGTAACGTCACCCTCGCTGACGTCGCTGGCCTCAAGCGTCGCAGGCTCGAGGTGGTAGCGCTTGGTCAGCGGCATCTGGGCAACCGCAAAAATCATCGTCAGCGGGATCACGCCGAACGCCTTGAAGCTCACCCAGAAATCCGTGCTCTGGGTGCGCCAGATGATTTCGTTGAGCACCGCCATACCCGCAAAGAAAATCGCCCAGCGCAGCGTCAGCAGGCGCCAGCCCTGCGGCGTCAGGTTAAACACCTGATCGAACATGACGGCGATGAACGAGCGGCCGAACAGCAATCCGCCACCAAGCACCGACGCGAACAGGCTGTAGATGATGGTGGGCTTGACCTTGATGAAGGTCTCGTCGTGCAGCACCAGCGTCAGCGTGCCGAACACGATGACGACGATACCGGTCACCAATGCCATCAGCGGCACATGGCGCGTCACCACATAGGACGCGATCATCGCCGCCACGATCGCCACCATGAATGCGCCAGTTGCGACGAACAGGTGAAACTTCGCGTTCGCAACGAAGAACACGATCAGGGGGCCAAGCTCGGTCGCGAGCTTGAACAGCGGATGCGGTTGCTTCTTGTCCATCGTCAATTCTCAATCCCTGCAATCGCCTGCGCGAAATCCCGCGCGGTAAACGGCGCGAGATCGTCGATCCCCTCGCCGACGCCGATGAAATGCACCGGCAGTTTATGTTTTTCGGCCAGCGCCACCAGAATGCCGCCACGCGCGGTGCCGTCGAGTTTCGTCATGACCAGACCCGTCACGCCTGCGACACGATGAAACGCCTCGACCTGCGACAGCGCGTTCTGTCCCACGGTCGCATCGAGCACCAGCAGCACGGCATGCGGCGCCGATGCATCGACTTTTTTGATAACGCGAACGACCTTTTCCAGTTCGTTCATCAGTTCGGCCTTGTTCTGCAACCGTCCGGCGGTATCGACCAGCAGCACGTCACGCTTGTCGTCGCGCGCGGCCGTCAGCGCGTTGAACGCAAGACTCGCGGAATCCGATCCCTGCGCGCCCGCGATGACCGGAGACTTGGTTCGCTCGCCCCAGACCTTCAACTGCTCGATGGCTGCTGCACGAAACGTATCGCCCGCCGCCATCATCACCTTGCGGCCCTCGGCCGACAATTTTGCGGCGAGCTTGCCGATGGTGGTGGTCTTGCCGGATCCGTTGACGCCGACCACCAGAATGACAAAGGGTTTTTGCGCGTCGTCGATGAACAGCGGCTGCGCCACAGGCGTGAGAACCTTTTCCACTTCGGTTGCCACAACAGTCTTTACGTCGTCGGCGGAGATCGCCTTGTCGTAGCGCCCGTCACCCACTGCCGCCGCGATCCGCGCCGCGACCTCGGTTCCCAGATCGGCGCGCAGCAGCACATCCTCGATATCCTCGAGCATGGCGCGGTCGAGCTTGCGTTTGGTGACGAGATCGGCCACGGCCGTGCCGAGCGAACTCGAGGTCCGCTTGAGGCCGCTCGATAGCCTGCGCCACCAGCTTAGTTTCGGTTTGTCGTCGGTGCTGTCGCTCATTGCGGAGGTGTGTTAGCCGTTTCGACCTGCGAACGAAAGACTTACGCGGCATGATCCCGAAAAGTGGATACCGGTTTTCGGATAAGATCATGCCGCAATCAGATTAAAGTGACTCATGGACACGCCCCAGCCGACGGCGGAAGAAATCCAGGCCCGCGTGCTCCACCGCGACGGGCTGATGCTCGTGATCGACAAGCCGGCCGGCATTCCCGTGCATCGCGGCCCCAAAGGCGGCGCGAATCTGGAAGCGTCGTTTGACGCGCTGCGGTTCGGCCTGCCGCGGCCGCCGGTGCTCGCCCATCGGCTCGACCGCGACACCTCAGGTTGCCTCGTTCTGGGACGGCATCGCAAGGCGACCGCGTCGCTGGGGCTGCTGTTCAAGCACGGCAAGATTTCAAAAACCTACTGGGCCGTGGTCGAGGGCGGCCCCACGGAGGACGAAGGCATCATCGACATTCCGCTCGGCCGCCTCAACGAGGAACGCGGCTGGTGGCAGAAGCCCGATCCGAACGGATTGCCGTCGATGACCAAATGGAAAGTGATGGGGCGCGGCGACGGACTCGCCTGGCTGGCAATGGAACCCCTCACCGGCCGCACGCATCAATTGCGCGTCCACAGCGCCGCCTCGGGCTGGCCGATTCTCGGCGACAACATTTACGGCAACGGGCCACGCTTCGGCGAGCCCAGCCTGCATTTGCATGCGCGCGAAATCGCGATCCCGCTATCAAAAAACAAACCGCCTGTAGTCGTCACCGCGCCTGCCCCGGAGCATCTGCACGCGCGGCTCAGTGCGTGCGGGTGGACACCGGGTTAGCGCAACTCCTCACACCCTCAATCGCGCGCCGTCGTGTCCCGCAATCACAAGCGTCCGCACCGTGCCCGGCGTTTCGCCCGCGACCGCGACTGGCACGAAATGCTCGGTACGGCCCTGCGTGGCGCTTTCGATCAAAACCTGGCGCGGCGCGCCGACATCTGACGCAAGCCGCCGCCGCAGCGCCGCTTCGCCCGCCGCGCGCAACCGCTTCGCGCGATCCTTGATCGCCAAGCCGTTGACCTGCGGCATCCGCGCCGCCGGCGTGCCCGGCCTTGGCGAATACGGAAACACATGCAGGAACGTAAGGTCGCATTCCCCGACGAGATCGAGCGACCGCGCGAACATCTCCTCGGTCTCGGTCGGGAAGCCTGCGATGATGTCGGCGCCGAACGCGACGTCCGGCCGCAACCGTTTCACTCGCGCACAAAAGTCGATGGCATCCTTGCGTGAATGACGCCGCTTCATCCGCTTCAGAATCATGTCGTCACCGGATTGCAGCGACAGATGCAGGTGCGGCATCAGGCGATCGTCATCTGCAATCACATCGAGCAGATCGCGATCCGCCTCGATCGAATCGATCGACGAGATGCGCAACCGCTTCACATCCGGCACGTGCTTCAGAATTTGCTTGGTCAGCGTGCCCAGTTTTGGTGCGCCCGGCAGATCGGCGCCGTAGCTCGTCAGATCCACGCCGGTCAGTACGATCTCGGCATGGCCGGCTTCGGTCAGCGCGCGGACCTGATCGACAACGGCGCCCATCGGCACGGAGCGCGAATTGCCGCGCCCATAGGGAATGATGCAAAAGGTGCAGCGGTGGTCGCAGCCGTTTTGCACCTGCACGAAGGCGCGCGGCAGGCCGCTCTGAAAACCCTCGACGAGATGCTGCGCCATTTCGGTGACCGCCATGATGTCGGCGACCGCGATCTTTTCATCACTTGCGATGCCGAACGATGAAGCGGCATCGAACGCGAGGCGCGAGGTAACCCACGCCTCGCCATGCATCTTGTCATCGTTGCCGACGACGCGATCGACCTCAACCATCGCGGCAAACATGTCGGGCTGGGTCTGCGCCGCGCAGCCGGTGACGACGATGCGCGCCGAGGGCCGCTCACGCTTCAGGCGGCGGATTGACTGGCGCGCCTGCGCCACGGCCTCGTTGGTGACAGCGCAACTGTTGATTACGACGAGATCGTCAAGGCCCGCGCCTTCCGCGTTGCGGCGGATGACCTCGGACTCGAAGGCATTGAGACGGCAGCCGAAGGTGACGACGTCGACGGACATTACGCGACGCTGGCGAACAGCGCCGGATCGAAGGTGCCGGCATATTCGAACACGGCGGGACCGGTCATCAGCACATGATCGTCGCGCTCGCGCCACTCGATGGTGAGGCTGCCGCCGGGCAGCGTCATGTTGACCGTGCGGTTGGCGCGCTTGAGCCGCGCCGCCGCCACCGCCGTGGCGCACGCCGCCGAACCGCAAGCCTTAGTAAGGCCTGCGCCGCGCTCCCAGGTCCGCATCACGATATGATCGCGATCGGCGATGTGCGCGAGCGTGATGTTGGCGCGCTCCGGAAAGATCGGATGGTTTTCCAGCAGTGGACCAAAGCGCCCGAGATCGTAGGCATTGACATCGTCGACCCAGAAGATCGCGTGCGGATTGCCCATGCTGACCACCGACGGCGAGTGCAGCAGCGGCGCATCGATCGGCCCGACCTGCAATTCGATGTAGCGGGTGTCGCGAAATTCCTCGGCGAGCGGAATGTCCTGCCAGCCAAACTTCGGCGGTCCCATGTCGACCGTATAGAGGTCCGGCGCAGGCCCTTGCCAGCAGTTCAAAAGCCCCGCGCGGGTCTCGAAGGTCAGCGCGGCCTTGCCGCCGGCCTCGAACATCTGTCGCGCCACGCAGCGCATGCCGTTGCCGCAGGCGTTCGCTTCCGATCCGTCGTTATTATAAATGCGGATGAAGGCCTCGGTGCCCGGAAGCTTCGGCGGCTGCAGCACCATCAACTGGTCGAAAGGAACGCCGGCGGGCGATGCGACCGCGCGCGCCTCCTCGGCCGTCACCGAAGCCGGGCGATCGCGCAGATCGACGACGACGATCTCGTTGCCGATGCCGTTCATCTTGCTGAAAGCGTGGTTGGCGAGCGCGCCCATATCGGCATCCATTTTCCGCTCGCTTTATATGGCGAATGCCCCGCCATTGGCCAGTGCGGCGCCCGCTGTTGTGCGGCGAATCTGTGTCGGCGGCCCTCGCCCGCCAAGGGGCGGCATGACATATCTGTCATGGGACGAATGCCGAGGCTGCGTGTTAGCATCGCATAATTCCGCCCGTAATGCCGGCTAAGTCCGGGGACTAGTGGAGTGGATTTGACATTCGCTACCCGCCCAGCCGCGAGTTCCAGAAGCGAATGTCAAATCCAAAACTCCACTAGCAACTTATACTTGCTAGTGGTCCTTTTGATTCTAACATTCGCAAAGAACCCTGCCGAAACGGGATGCGAATGTTAGAATCGGACCACTAGCGGAAAGTCATGCCGGCACGGCCCAAGGAGACTGCTTAAATGAATCGCCCCCGCCCCTTTCGCCGCCTCTCGATCGCGCTGATCCCGGCGGTATTGTCCCTGGGGCTCTCCGCTGTGCTGGCGCAGACGCCACCCGCGACACCTCCGGCGGCAACAATTCCGGCAACCCCAGCTCCACCGGCTGCGCCAGCCGCGCCCGGAACGGCTACCCCTGCTACGCCAACTCCGCCCCCGGCCGAAGTACAGACGCCGGCAAGTCCGGCCGCCGAAGCGCCGAAACCATCGGTCACTGCGCCCGTGCAGACCGCCGATCCCTTCGGGGAAGAAATCACGCTGGCGCCCAAAACCGTGCTGACCCTGAAGAACAACGCAACTTGGGATTCCGCGTTCGAGACGCTGATCGATTCGTTCAAGTCGCTGGCGGCAGTTCTCGACAAGCAAGGTATCAAGGCGTCAGGCAACATGATGATCGTCTACACCTCGACGGATGACAGTGGCTTCACGTTCCTCGCGGAAATCCCCGTCGATCAGGAGTTGAAGAATCTGCCCAAGGATATGAGCATGGGCAAGTCACCGGATGGCAAGGCGCTGAAGTTCGTCCATCGCGGCTCGTACGACAACATGGACAATACTTATGAGGCGATCACCAATAACCTCGACGACAAGAAGCTCGAGGCCAAGGATACCTTCATCGAGGAGTACATGGCCGATCCGCTGAAGACCGAGGAAGACAACCTCGTCATCAACGTCTATGTGCCGCTGAAATGAGAGCCGTCGTGCAGAGCCGCGTCCGCCTCGCCTCCGTTCTTGCCGTTGCGCTTGCTGGCGCAACGATGCCTGCGCTGGCGGACACTGTGCCGCCACCGACAATCTCGGTGACCGGAGAAGCCTCCACCTCGGCACCGCCCGATCTCGCGCGGATTGAAGCTGGGGTCACGACCGATGCCAAGACCGCGCGCGAGGCAAGCAACGCCAATAACGACGCCATGGGCAAGATGCTGCTGGCGCTGAAAAGCTCAGGGATTGCCGAGAAGGACTATCAGACCTCGCAAGTGTCGCTGCAGCCGCAATATGGCAATCTGAGTCGACCGGGGCCGAACGTGCTCACCGGCTATCGCGCCACCAACCGCGTCACTGTCAAGATTCGCGACATCCTCAAGGTCGCCAGCGTGATCGACGGGCTGGTCGCGGCCGGCGCCAACGACCTCGGCGGCATTTCCTTCTCGGTCTCCAACGCTTCAAAACTTCTCGACGATGCCCGTACCCAGGCGATCGCAGATGCGCGGCGCAAGGCGGAGATTTATGCCAAGGCGGCAGGTGTGACGCTCGGTACGCCCGTCAGCATTTCCGAAGAAGGCGGCGGCGGGCCGCCCGTGATGTATCGCCGGGCCGCGGCACCGATGGCCGCAGGTGTCCCCGTCGCACCAGGAGAAGAGACGCTCCACATCGCCGTCAGCGTTACCTGGGCGATCAAGACGGCGGCCCCGGCGCAGTAACTGTCACCACAAGACGACCTGCTGCGCGCAGCCCTGATAAGCAAGATCATCTCGACTACCCGGTAATCGGGTGGCGCGACATGTG
>JBEPUM010000025.1:0-28172 GCA_041691515.1 Pseudomonadota bacterium
TACCAAGACGAGGTGAAGCAGGCGCGCGAAGCCGCGAAGGCCATGGAGCCCGCGAAGCCGGACGCGAAGTCCGACATGCGCGAACCGCAGCTGCCAACGACCGCGAATAAATCGGAGCCGATGGCTGCGATGGATGCTGCGCCCAAGCCGGGCGCGGTCGGAGAGGCGATGCAGTCCGGAGCCGACAAGCCCGCAGCAGTGGCAAAGCCGGTTAACGTCGTTCAGAAAACCTATCGCGCCGAGGCGCTGGCGCGTATCCAGCGTGCGACGATCGCCGATTGCGGCTTCGTCGAACATCTCGTGGCGTTCTGGTCCAATCATTTCTGCATTTCGGCCAACAAGGGCCAACCCGCGCGCATGTGGGCCGGCGCGTTCGAGCGCGAAGCGATCCGGCCGCATGTGCTTGGCCGGTTCGCTGACATGCTAAAGGCGGTCGAACTGCATCCGGCCATGCTGTTCTTTCTCGATAACCAGCAGTCGATCGGACCGGATTCGCGCGCAGGACAAAATCGCAAGCGCGGGCTGAACGAAAACCTCGCGCGCGAGATCATGGAGTTGCATACGCTCGGCGTCGGCAGCGGCTATACGCAGGACGATGTTACGTCGTTCGCGCGGATGATCACCGGTTGGACCTATGTCGGGCGCAAGGGGCGGCTCGGCGAGCCCGGCACATTCCTCTTCAACGCCAACGCGCACGAACCGGGCGCACAACGGCTGCTCGGCAAGGTGTATGACAATAGCGGCATCGGGCAGGGCGAGGCGGCGCTTGCCGACATCGCGCGAGATCCGGCGACCGCAAAATTCATCGCCACCAAATTTGTGCGCCATTTCGTTGCCGACGATCCTCTGCCCGCGCTTGTCGCGCGGCTGCAGGGCGTGTTCACCAAAACCGATGGCGATCTCAGGGCGATGACGGTTGCTCTCGTCGACTCCGACGAGGCGTGGCATGCGCCGCTGACCAAAATGCGCAGCCCTTACGAGTACCTTGTCGCTTCCGGGCGGTTGTTGGCGCGCATTCCGGAAGATCCCGGTCTTTATCTTGGCGGGCTGAACACGCTGGGTCAGCCGCTGTGGACGCCGCCGGGGCCGAACGGCTTTCCCGACACCAACGCCGCATGGGCTGCGCCCGAGGGCATGAAACTTCGCCTCGATATCGCCGCGCGGATTTCATCGCGGATCGCGCCGAGCATCGATCCGCGCGACCTGCTTGAGGTTGCGTTGGCGGATGCGGCATCGAACGAGACGCGGCAAGCCGTCGCGCGCGCGGAGTCGCGCGAGCAGGCGCTGGCGTTGCTACTGATGTCGCCGGAATTCCAGAGGAGGTGACCATGGGGACCATGGATTGCTGTGAAAGTCTGACGGTAGCCGGCGTTTCGCGGCGGGCGTTGATGCTTGGCGGCGCGTCATTCGCGGCGTGGGCCTACTTGCCTAAATTCGCGCGCGCCGCAGATGGTCGCGATCCGCGGGTGATTGTCGTCATCCTACGCGGCGCGCTCGACGGTCTCGCGACCGTGGCTCCAACAGGTGATCCCGATTATGCCGCCCTGCACGGCGCGATTGCGCTGACCAAGGAAGGACCGCACGCGGCGATCGCACTCGACTCGTTCTTTGCCCTGCATCCATCGATGCCGGAGTTCGCGCGCATGTACCGGGAGAAACAGGCTGCCGTCGTGCATGCGGTGGCCACGCCCTATCGCGACCGCTCGCACTTCGACGGGCAGGATGTGCTGGAGAGCGGCTTCGCGGGTCCGGGCCGGGTACAATCCGGCTGGCTCAACCGCGCGCTCGGCGCGCTGCCGAGAGGTAAGCGCGTAATGAGTGGCCTTGCCGTCGGACCGACGACGCCACTGGTGTTGCGCGGACCCGCGCCGACCGTCGGTTGGGCGCCGGCGGTGCTGCCACAGGCAGCGGATGACACCGCCATGCGGCTGCTGGACCTCTACGGTCATCGCGATCCTGCGTTGCAGGCAGCGCTGGCGCAGGGCCTGAAACTAGAGAAATCGGCGAGCGGCGATGACATGAAACCCAAGGACGGCAACGCTGTCGCGGCGATGCGCTCCGCGGCGAAGGGCGCGGCGAAATTGATGGCCGCCGATGATGGGCCTCGTATCGGCGCGCTCGCGTTCGACGGCTGGGATACCCACGCCAATGAAGGCGGACCGGTCGGCCGGCTCGCGTTTCTGCTGTCTGGTCTCGATGGCGCGCTCGCTGAACTGGAGAGCGGATTAGGTCCGCGCTGGCGTGATACCGTCGTGATTGTCGCCACTGAGTTCGGCCGCACCGCGCGCATCAACGGCACCAGCGGCACCGATCACGGCACCGGAACGATCGCTTTTCTCGCCGGCGGCGCGGTGAAGGGCGGGAGGGTAATCGCAGATTGGCCCGGCCTCAAGGCTGCTAACCTGTATCAGGCCCGCGACCTCGCGCCGACGACCGACCTGCGCGCGGTCATCAAGGGTGTGTTGCACGATCACCTCGGCCTCAGCGAGATAGTGCTCGCCAATGCGGTGTTCCCCGACAGCGCAGCGGCGAAGCCGATGACGGGATTGGTCGGGTAGGCTTCTGGATGAACTGGTGATGAGGCACGTTTATCCCCCCTTGTGCGCAGGGTCGACCGGCGGAAGCCGGGCGGGGTGGGGGACTAGGTAGATAATTTGAGTAGAGTTGCTCACCCCACCCGACTGGCTTTCGGCCAGCCACCCTCCCCATCAAGGGGGAGGGAAGAAGAAGGATGCTCCTATCCTTTCGTGATCCTGTTGATCTCCGCCATGTCTTCCGCCGACAGCGTCCACTCGATCGCTTTCACATTCGCCTCGATCTGCTCGACACGGGTCGCGCCGGCGATCACGCTCGAGACCTGCGGACGCGCCGCGAGCCACGAGAAGGCCAGCTCGAGCATATTGTGGCCCCGCTTCTCCGCGAACGCCCCGAGCTTCTCGACGATGTCTTCGTTGCGCGGGGTCATGTAACGGTCGCGCAGCGCGGGGGCTTTCGCCATGCGCGTATCGGCGGGCGCCGCCACACCGCGCTTGTACTTTCCGGTGAGCAATCCACTCGCCAATGGAAAAAACGGCAGCAAGCCGAGCTTGTATTCCTGCGCTGCGGGCAGCAGGTCCTTCTCGATGTCGCGCACGACAAGACTGTATTCATCCTGACACGACACGAAGCGATTGACGTTCATGGCGCGCGCGGTCAGTTCGGCCTCGGCGATCCGCCATGCGGGAAAATTGGAATTGCCGATGTAACGGACTTTGCCCTGCCGCACGAGATCGTCGAGCGCCCGCAACGTCTCCTCGATCGGCGTCAGCGGATCGTAGTCGTGCTGCTGATAGAGGTCGATATAGTCGGTTTTCAGCCGCTTCAGGCTGGCCTCGACCGCGGACATGATGTAGCGGCGCGATGCGCCTTGCTTTGTGCCGTCGTCGCTCATCGCCTTGGAAAATTTGGTTGCAAGCACGATGTCCTTGCGCCGATCGCCCAGTACATTGCCGAGCACTTCTTCGGAAGCGCCGCGCCCGGCGTAGATGTCGGCGGTATCGAACAGCGTGACGCCGAGATCGATCGCCTTGTGGATCACCTTGCGCGACGTTTCGGGATCGGTGCGCTGGCCGAAATTGTTGCAGCCGAGGCCGACGGCGGAAACGCGCAGGCCGGAACCGCCGAGATTGCGAATTTGCATGACATATCCAATGAGATGAGCGAACGGGTGTGGAACCGCAGTGTGGCCCGCGGCGATGAAAGCCGCAAGGCGCGGCGCAGGTCATCCATGGCGTCAAGCCGCCTTGTGAAATAGCTCTAAAGTGATGCCAGGAACTGTCGTCCGGCGTTGCCGGTTATGAACGCATCGGCTTTAGTCCAAACCGTCGCGGCGCCTGCCGCCAAGCTTTCAAGAACACGTTTTCAAGGATTCATGATGAAGAGCATTGCCGAGAGCGGCTTGAGCAAGGTGCCAGCGGTCACGTTGGGGTTCTGGATCATCAAGATCGCCGCGACGACGCTGGGAGAAACCGCGGGCGACGCCGTGTCGATGTCGATGAATCTGGGTTACGCCGTCAGCAGTATCATCTTCATCGGCATTTTCGCGGCGGCTGTCGCTGCGCAGATCAGTGCGCGCTCGTTTCATCCGTTGCTGTACTGGACGGTGATTATTGCGACCACGACGGCCGGGACCACGATGGCGGACTTCGCCGATCGCTCGCTCGGCATCGGCTATGCCGGCGGCGCCTCGATCCTGTTCGTGCTGCTGATGGCGTCGCTTTATGTGTGGTACCGGTTCGAGGGCTCCATTTCCGTCGATACGGTGGCGACCCCGCGTGTCGAGTATTTCTACTGGGCTGCGATCCTGTTTTCCCAAACCCTGGGTACCGCGCTTGGTGACTGGATGGCTGACGATACGGGCCTCGGCTACGAAGGCGGCGCACTTGTGTTCGGTGCCGGTCTGGCGGTGATCGCCGCCGCGTATTTCTGGACTAACGTATCGCGCACCCTGCTGTTCTGGGCCGCCTTCATCCTGACCCGGCCGCTCGGCGCAACCGTCGGCGACCTGCTCGACAAGCCGATCAAGGACGGCGGTCTGGATTTCAGCCGTTACGCCGCATCGGCGCTTCTCGCAGCCTTCATCGTCATCTGCATTCTGCTGCTTCCGCAGCGCGCGGGCCAGCATCCGGGCGACCGGCCACAGCCGCTGTAAGCTGAACGCCGCTGCCTCGCGAAGCAGTCAGGCAACGGTGGGCGCAGACGCGGATCGGTTTTACATCCGGCAGCGCCTCAGATAATCTGAAAGTTGTTGCTACGGCAGAGCCTGGCTGAGGCGCGGTTCGCAACGCCGTCACCGTCATCCGCCGCACCGCTATTTCCGCATCGCGTGTGATTTGCTTGCGGTCCGTGCTCAGGCCGCATGCGACTGCGGCGCCCCAGCTCGCAGTCACGTCGATTGCGCCCATCGCCAGCAGATGGAAGAAATGCGGCATCAGATCGGCGTCGCCATACCACGCCACCCGCTCGCGCAGCGCGCGGCCGATCGGCAGGCCGCCGAAGCCGACATAGGCCAGCGACATCGGCTGTACCGTGATCTCCGAGTGGCGTGTGGTGTGACTGAGCGACCGATGCACCGAACCAACCAGCGCCGAACGAAACGGCAGCACGTGGTTGCCGTCGCTGGAGGTGCCTTCCGCGAATAGCACTACCGCATCGCCGTCGCGCAGGCGTCCGGCGATCTCGTCGGCGGAAGCGCCGGTTTTATGCCGCCGCTCGCGTTCGACGAAGATGGTGCGTTGCAGTTTTGCCAGCCAGCCAAACAGTGGCCATCGCGCCACTTCGCTCTTGGCGATAAAGACCACGGGCGTGATCGCGGAGATCACGGCGATATCCAGCCATGAAACATGATTGGACAGGATCAGCATCGGCGTGGTCGTGCCACGCTGCCCGACCTCGTGGATTCGCACGCCCACGATCGCGCACAGCAGGCGATGATAAAGATGCGGAATCGTTCGTTGCCAGCGCAGCCTGAATGCGATCGCGATCAACTGGAACGGCAGCAATGTCAGGGTGACCGCCGCAAGCATCGCGATGACGAAAATGAAGCGGATCATGGAGGCCTCGGTCCGGGCGCATGGAGAGGGGAAGGGATAGCGGCCTTATCCTCGGCGCAAAGGTTACGCGGGCAAAAAAATGCGGCCCCGGTCAGACGCGGCGACTGACGGGGACCGCTTGGGGCGTGTGATCCGCGACGGGGGGTCGATCAGACGCATGCGGAACGTAGCGCCGGCATATAACACGATCGTGACAGCCGGACTTATCCACAGGCATGGCGACGGCTCTGACCGCCGCCCAACGGCGAAATGCCGGTCAAAACATTTTGCGATAGACCACGAAGCCGGAGTTTTCAGCGACTTTGTCGTAGAGCTGCATCGCGCTGTCATTGGTCCGGTGCGTCTGCCAGTAGACGCGCGGCGATCCGGCAAGCTTCGCCCGCTCGTAGACACCATTGATCAGCGCCCTGCCGACGCCTCGTCCGCGCGCGGCTTCGCTGGTGAACAGGTCCTGCAGATAGCAGCTCGGCGCGATGGCTGTGGTGCTGCGATGATACAGATAGTGCGTCAGCCCCAGCAATTGTCCGGCGCTCTCCGCGACCAACCCGTGTACCGGCTCGTAGGAATCGAAAAAACGCGCCCATGTCATCTGCGTGATTTCCGGAGCGAGCGCGGTCGCGCCCGACCGCCCGTAAAACGCATTGTAGCCATCCCACAGCGGCAGCCACCGGTCGTAATCGTGCCGTTCAACCGGACGAACAATGAGATTGCTGGACATCGACGACCCCGCATTGCGTTGACGCACGCGGCATTGCTGGCGTGCGAGATGAGCGTTTCATTAGCCGCAGGGATCGGATGAATCAATGTGGCGCTGTTTCGAGCGGAAGCGCGAGGCTATTCCGCGGCGCGCAAGTGATTGATCAGGGAGTGACGGCCGCCGCCGCGCAGCGACATGTAGTAGTCAGTGTAAGCGGGGTCGTCGGTATGACGAACGAGATCGGTCACAGGTGTATAGCTCAGCATCCGGCCGCCGTCGGGCAGCGCGGTACAGCTGAAGCGCAGCACTTGGCCGTCTTTGAGGTTGATGTTGATCGGGGTCTCGTCACCCGCGCGCATCATCTTGGTTCGCTCGGCGATGAAGTGGCCGAGTTCGTCTTCGGGCAGCTCATACGCGCCGGTATCGCGGCTGTGATACATCAGCGCGATGAACGGTGGTTTGCTATCGGCCTTCTCGTCCGGCAGGGAGAAGTAATCTCGGAAGGCGCGGTTGATAAATTCCGCGCGCGTGTCTGCGTCGAGCAGCACGACGCCAATGTCGATCCGGTCGAGGGCAGCGGACAGCCGTGCCGCGGTCGCGTGCCTTTCGCGCTCCCATCTGAGCGCGTTCACCATCCGCCGGCGCAGCAACCCGGTGATCGCAGCGGTGCCGCCGGCGGTCAATGCCAGCAGGACAAGGTGCAGCAGAGTGGGAAGGGTGCCGTCCGGTGCCTCGCGATGGCCGACCAAGAACAACGCGGAGGCCAGAACGGCGACGGCGGCGCTGATCAGGCCGGATGCCGTTCCACTGAGCGATGCCGCGAGCGCGACGACACAGACATACAGCGCTGCCGGGTTCGGGACGGCAACGAGATTACGATCGACAAAGATGGAAGCGATCGCCACCAGTGTCGCGAGAGCGGGGCCAGTTGTTGCGCGCCAGTCGAACCGCATCGCCTGTTCTCGTATCTGGACTGAGGATAAGTCCAGTTCGGTGACAAGTGGTTGGACATCCGATGATGTTTCGGTTGCCAGCCTGAATGGCGGCTTTCCGGGTTGGAATCCGTTTGCCGCGATTTGATATCAAATGCTATCGGTCTCGGGCCATCGCCTGCAATCGGGACTGATCCCGCTCATTTGCCGGCCGGCGAGATCCGCAAAATCCGCCCGGCCGAACTATCGGTCAAAAGCCACAGCGCGCCGTCCGGTCCTTGCCGGACGTCGCGGATGCGCTCATTGAGATTTTGCAGCAGCCGTTCCTCGCCGGTGACGGCATTGTTCTTGAGCGACAGCCGCACCAGCATCTTTGCCTTGAGCGCGCCGGTGAACAGGCTGCCCTTCCATTTTGGAAACAGCGTGCCGGTATAGAACGTCATGCCGGACGGTGCGATTGACGGCACCCAGTATTTGACCGGCTGCTCCATGCCGTCCTTGGCGGCGCTGTCGTGAATCTTTGCGCCGTTGTAATCGATACCGTAGCCGATCACCGGCCAGCCGTAATTCTTGCCTTTGCCGATGATGTTGACCTCATCGCCGCCGCGCGGCCCATGCTCGATTTCCCAGAGATCGCCGGTCGCCGGGTTGATCGCAAGGCCTTGCTCATTGCGGTGGCCGTAGCTCCAGATTTCCGGCTTGATGCCGTCCCGACCGACGAACGGATTGTCCGGCGGTACCGAGCCATCGGGGGCGATGCGGATCAGCTTGCCAAGATGATTGGAGAGGTTCTGCGCCTCGTCGCGATGGCTGAAATGTTCGCCCATGGTCACGAACAGGTTGCCGTCGCTAGCTTGCGCGATCCGGCACCCATAGTGATTGCCCGACGATAGCGGCCCTTCCTGGCGGAAGATGATTTTGACATCGTTGAGCCGATCGGCGCCCAGTTTGGCGCGTGCAACTGCGGTGCGTCCGCCGCTTCCGGTGCGTTCGGCAAAGCAGACATACAGCGTGTTATTCTCCGTGAAGTCCTTGTCGATCGCGACGTCGAGCAGGCCGCCCTGGCCGGCTGCCCAGACCTCCGGTACGTTTTTGAGCGGCGGCGACAATACGCCGTCTGATGTGACGATGCGCATCCGCCCCGGACGTTCGGTCACCAGCATCCGTCCGTCAGGCAGAAACGCCAGACCCCACGGATTGACGAGACCGCTCGCAACGGTCTGCACCTCGAGCTGACCCGCTGACGACGTAAACGACGTGGTTTCGCCACGCGTGCCGGTGGCAATCACGAACGAGGTTGTCAGCAGGATCGCTGCCGTCAGTGACGCGGTCACCCATATAATCGGTGTCTTCATCTGATATCCCCGTCGCGGGATGACCGTCGCGCGGACGCGAGGTGGATCACCGGCATAAATGTGTCGCGAGGCACGCAGAACGGCTGCGTGTGAAAAATGGGTTTTGGCTAGTGTCCCGATTTAGAAGTTCGCATGTCTTTGCAGCAACCTTTGATGCAAACTTTTGAAATCAAAGGGACACTATAACTCTATGATCCTGGTGTGGCTTGGGTTCAGAAGTTCGCTCGACGGACTCGCCGGGACAATGAAGCGAACTTCCGAGCCGCCACACTAGGTGGGAATCGGCATCGCCATGGCGACCCTGATCGACATCACGGTGAAGGCCACGGTCAGGCAAAGGGAGAAGGCTCCGATTGCAAGCGCGACCGCGACGGCGTGGGTCAGCCGAGCGGAGGCGACACGCGCGACGCGTCCCTCAAAACCGCGGCCTGCTCCAAGCGCCCGCATCATGGTTCTAAATCCTTCATGAATCGGGCGAATCACCCGAACCGGGGTGAATCTCCCAAAATCCGCGGGCAACATTTGGGCGGGAGCCGACTCAAAAATGTCAGAAAAGCGGCAGGAACCGGCGTTATGCCCGATATCCCCGCAGTTTATCCCCGGAATTCACCGGTCGAGGAGGCTCTCATGGCGAGTTCAGGCTTCGGCGGTCATTCCGGCCGGATCGCGGGCTGCGTCCTCCGGCTTCCAGTCCATCGTCACAAAACCGGGCTCCTGTTCGACCCGGCGTAACCACGCCTGGATCGACGGAAACGTCGTGAGATCGAAATCGCACAGGTCGGCGACATGAGTGTAGCCGTAAAGCGCAATGTCGGCGACGGTGAGTTGACCGGCAGCGAAAAAGTCGTGGTGCTTGAGATGGTTTTCCATCACCTGAAGCGCCGCGTAGCCTCGCTCCATCCAGTCTTCCAGCGCGTGGGTTTGCAGATCGCGCCCGCCGCGCACCAGCGATAACCAGAAATAGGCAGCGCCGAGGTTTGGCTCCAGAGCGTGCTGCTCGAAGAACATCCACTGCAGCGCTTCGGCGCGTTCGATCCGCGACTCCGGCGCCAGCGATGTTCCGATCGCGACATACCAGAGAATGGCGTTCGACTCTGCGAGATAGCGACCCTCGGCGACCTCAAGCAACGGTACCTGTCCGCTTGGATTTTTCGCGAGAAAATCTGGTGTGCGGCTTTCGCCCCTCAGGATATCGATCTCGATGGCGCGGTACGGCATGCCAAGAAACGCCAGCGCAAGGCGAACCTTGTAGCTGTTGCCTGAGCGCTGCATCGAATAGAGCTTGTACATGTCGGAGGTCGTTCAATCCGTTGGCGGAAGGATGGCGGCAATGCCGGTTTGCAACACCGCTTAACAATGATGCCGACGGCGATATGCTGCAAGTCCCAAGAACGCTTTAATCGTTCAAAGGCGCGGGAAAGCCGAACGGCGCTGCCGCATCGCACCCGCAAGGGTTATCATGCTATCAGGCTGGATCACATGCGCGCGAGTCAATGATCGGACGAGCCGGTTCGCGCAGGCCGAGCGACGCGCGGCGCAAGATCAGCAACGACACCATGATCAGGATCGCCAGGCCCAACGGTATGCCCGTCGTCCCGGCAATGGAGCGCACCAGCAGCGGCGCAAGCCATGCCGCCGCCAGCGCGCTGATTTCGTAAGCGTAGAAGCCGCGGGTGATCCCGCGACTCGTCAGGAAGGCGATCGCAGGTGCTGCGATGGTCAGGTCGTAATCGAGGGTGTGCGGCGAAGCCAAAAGGGCGGCAATCATGAGTGTTGCGGCTTTGAGATCGCGGTCGCATCTGCTGCGCCAGACCCACGCGACGCCGCAAATCGTTGCGGCTGACATCGCGCCTTGGGTGACGTAAGCCAAAGACAAGCTGCCGCCCCACATTCGTACTGTGGCGAAGACGCTTTGCAACTTCTCGAAACCGACGCTGCCTTGCTCAAGCAATAGTCTGCGCGACGCGTCCATCGAGGCGAGAAAGGCGAACCAGACGTCGGTGCCGAACGCCAGCGACGTGGCCATCGCGAGCGCGATCACAGTCAACGCGGCGGCCGCAACAGTCCGCCACCGGCCGGCTGCGATCAGCGCGATCGGGATCACCAGCGCGAATTGCGGCTTGTAGGCGAGGCAGCCGAACAGCACGCCGGAGAGCAAAGGGCGTGCTGGCAATGTGAGCAGCGCCGCGCCGAACAGGCCGGCAGTAAGCAGGCCGTTCTGACCATGGCCGAGATTGATGAAGACCGCGGGATATGCGAGCGCCGGAAGTACCCAGATCGAGGCCACACCGGGATGCAATCGCCGCACGGATCGCAGGATCGCGCCGATCACGCTCAGATAGAAGGCCAGCGTTGCCGCCTGCCACACCGCGAGCGCGAGCGGATAGGGCATCAGCGCCAGTGGTGCGGCGATCAAAAGAAACAATGGTGGATAGAACCACGCATAATAGGGAGTGCCGGCGCCGAAGATCTGCTGTTCGCGCGCGTAGTGCGCCGCTACGTCGTAGACGGCGGACGCGCGCCCTTCGAGCACCAGCGACCCAGCGGCATAAAAGCTGGAAAAATCAGTCCCGATCGGCTTGCCGTTGGGGTCAATCAGCCCGTGAGAGAGCGCGATCCAGGTCACAATCGCGACAACATAGAACCCAAGGAGGAGCAGGCTGTATCCACGGATGCGGCTGGCTGTCAGCCAAGCCCCGCTGCGCACGCCTTGCCAGAGAGTAGCTTGCTGGAAATGAGCCATTTTGCCATGGGATTTTACGAATATTGCGCCGCGACTTTAGCGGCTGCATTTTAACGATTCCTGTATGGAATCGGGCGCTCGTGGCGGCAATTTTCTTGCGATGCAGCGGAACGCGCCTTAATGTGCCTCGATCCCTTCATGAAGAATCATGACATTCATGGCGTCGCTGGATCACGACGCCTGCAAGGAGATGATGATGCCGTTCCTCGCCGCTGCGCTCGACCGTGTGAAGCCGTCCGCTACCATCGCGGTCACGGATAAAGCACGTCAGCTCAAAGCGGAGGGCCGCAACGTCATCGGTCTCGGCGCGGGCGAACCTGACTTCGACACGCCGGCCAACATCAAGCTGGCTGCGATCCATGCCATCGAAGCCGGCAAGACCAAGTACACGGCGGTCGACGGCATTCCCGAGCTGAAGGAGGCGATCATCGCCAAGTTCCAGCGCGAGAACGGCCTGACCTACAAGCCGAACCAGATCATCGTCGGTACCGGCGGCAAGCAGGTGCTCTACAACGCGCTGATGGCGACGATGAATCCCGGCGACGAGGTCATCATTCCCGCGCCGTACTGGGTCAGCTACCCCGAGATGGTCGCGCTGGCTGGCGGCGAGTCCGTTCCGGTGGTGTGCACCGCCGAGTTCGGCTTCAAGCTGCAGCCCGACGCGCTGGAGAAGGCGATCACGCCGAAAACCAAGTGGATCATTCTGAACTCGCCGTCGAACCCGACCGGCTCCGCCTATTCGCGCGCGGAGTTGAAGGCGCTCACCGATGTGCTGGTAAAGCATCCGCAGGTGTGGATCATGACCGACGATATGTACGAGCATCTGGTCTATGACGATTTCGAATTCACCACGCCGGCGCAGATCGAGCCGAAATTGTTCGACCGCACGCTGACCGTGAACGGCGTCTCGAAAGCCTATTGCATGACCGGCTGGCGCATCGGCTACGCCGGCGGCCCGACGGCGCTTATCAAGGCGATGGCGACGATCCAGTCGCAGTCGACCTCGAACCCGTCCTCGATCGCGCAATGGGCGGCCGTCGAGGCGCTGAACGGTCCTCAAGAGTTCATTCCCGAGAACAACAAGGTGTTCAAGGAACGCCGCGATCTCGTGGTGTCGATGCTGAATCAGGCGAAGGGCATCGATTGCCCGCGGCCCGAAGGCGCGTTCTATGTCTATCCGTCATGCGCGGGCACCATCGGCAAGACTGCTCCGTCGGGGAAGAAGCTCGAGAACGACGAGGATTTCGTCACGGAATTGCTGGAAACGGAAGGCGTTGCCGTCGTTCAGGGTTCGGCGTTCGGCCTTGGACCGGCGTTCCGGATTTCCTACGCCACGAAAACGGCTGATCTCGAAGACGCCTGCAAACGCATTCAGCGCTTCTGCGGCAACCTGCGCTGACGCGATCGCGTAAACGTCGAGGGAACAATGCGGCTTTGTTTCGCGTTGTTTCCCGCGCCTGCATCATTAAGTTTTAGCAACGTTCCCGGCTTTTTGACGCCTTCAAATGGCAAACGCCTTGTTTTGGACACGGCGCTTCCATCATGTCCCATCGCTAATTCAAATTCCCCAAGCGGAGATCAACTCATGCACTTTCCAAGACTTCTCGCCGTGACCGCGGTAACGCTGGTGGCGTCGTTCGCGGGCGCTCATGCCCAGCAGCAACAGGTTCAGGCCGGCATTCTCGAATGCGAAGGTGGCCAGAATGTCGGGTATGTGGTCGGCTCGACGACGGAACTGCAGTGCGTCTTCCGCAGCAACAACGGTGCGCCGGTGGAGCCCTACATTGCGCGCGTTCAGCGTTTCGGCCTTGACCTCGGCGTGACGGCGCAGACCGGCCTTGCATGGGCGGTCAACGCGCCGAGCTATCGGCTTGGCCGCGGCGCGCTCGCCGGTCACTTTGGCGGCGTGGGTGCCAATGCCACGGTCGGCGTCGGCATCGGCGCCAACCTGCTGGTCGGCGGCTCAGACAATTCGATTTCGTTGCAGCCGCTGAGCTTGCAGGGCCAGACCGGCTTCAGCGCCGTCGCTGGCGTGGTCGACGTGGACCTGCGTCCGGCGGATGTGCGCGGACCGCGTCATCACTATCGCCATCGGCATCATTCCCGCCGTCATCATCATCGGCATCATCGCTGATTGGATCGGTTGATCGAAAGAGGCCCGCGAAAGCGGGCCTCTTTTTTTGCGGCGATCTAGTGGTCCGATTCTAACATTCGCATCCCGTTTCAGCAGGCATCTTTGCGAATGTTAGAATCATGGGACCACTAGAACTATAAATTTCTAGTGGAGCTTTGGATTTGACATTCGCTTTGCCGATTCCCGGCCAAGTGGGTAGCGAATGTCAAATCCGCTCCACTGGTCGTCTCTGGCGAGAGTTCCGGTGGTGTGCCATAAAAGCGCGCGCCATGATTGTGGCGGTCCTTTTCGGCATCACACTTTTAATCCGGAGTTTTTGTCATGCGCGGTTTTCCAGTTTTGTCGGGCGCCGCTGCGGCGCTGATCGCGTCGCTCGCCGGCGCTTATGCGCAGCAGCCCATGGAGCGGGTCAAGGTCGGCGTCCTTGAATGCCGCGGTGGCGCGAGCGTTGGCTTCATCGTCGGCTCCGTCACCAATCTCGGCTGCGTGCTTCGTGTCGACGGCGCGCCCGACGATCGTTACATCGCGACCATCCGCAAGGTTGGCGTCGATCTCGGCATCACGCAGGAATCGGCGCTTGCCTGGGGCGTCTATGCACCGGTGGCGCGGCTTGGGCCGGGCGATCTCTCCGGAAATTATGCCGGCGCGCAGGGCAGCGCGTCGATCGGCGTTGGAGTTGGCGGCAATGCGCTGATCGGCGGTTCCGCGAATTCGATCGCGTTGCAGCCGCTCAGCGTGCAGGGCCAGGTTGGACTCAGCGTCGCGGCGGGTCTCGCCGCGCTTGAATTGCGGCCGGGCCGGTAAGCGTCGCACGCAAGCGGTAGGCGGCCGATCTTCGCGGGTCCGACCTTCGCGGGTCGCTGTCGCGCGCTGGCGAGGCCGCCCACCGGCGGCCTCTTCGAACCTGATCCGATGGTTATGCGTGTTGCTTGATGTAGTTGATGCTGTCGGAAATGCCGTGGCAGTTGGAAAGGGCATTCGCAACGACGCCGATTGCGACGCTGAGGAGAATGTCGTCCCACCCCATAACGCCGCCGCTAACCTCTTCGACGTCTTGGAGCGTCAATTCACGGATTTCGTGATTCAAATTGGTCATTTTTAATCCCTTTGATTCCCTGGCGGGACCATTCCCACCGCATGGTAGGCATATAGAGAGAGGGCATCCGTCGCAGTGACCTATGTCACAACTCGCGGAAGGCTTTCGCCTAACGGGTCTCCAGGCGGCGGTCTTTCAAATCGGCGTGTTCTTGTGCGCTATCCCTCATGCGCTATCCGGCAAAAGCGTATTTCGGGATCCTGAAGTGCGTCCAGTTGCAGCGACGTTTTTCCCGCTTGCCAAATTTTGGTTGCGGGAGGAGCATTCCTCCTGCCGACCCAATCATGGGCCGAGCTCCAAATAAGGAGGCGGCAATGGGACAAGACGTAAGAAGTCCTCGTGGTCCCCGGTGCATTGCGCTGGTGGGCCCTTTCCAAAGCGGTAAAACCACACTTCTCGAAGCCATCCTCGCACGAACAGGCGCAATCCCCAAAGCAGGCAGTGTCGATCACGGAACCAGCGTCGGTGACGCCAGCACCGAGGCGCGCCATCACAAGATGGGCGTCGGCCTGACAGCCGCGACCACGAGCTTCATGGGCGAAACCTACACGTTTATCGATTGTCCGGGTTCGGTCGAATTCTCACACGACATGCGCGCGGCGATCCCCGCGGTCGATGCCGCCGTCGTGGTGTGCGAAGCCGACGAGCGCAAACTCCCGCAGTTGCAGATCATCCTGCGCGAACTTGAAGACCTCGGCATTCCCCGTTTTCTGTTCCTGAACAAGATCGACAGGGCCAACAAGCGCATTCGCGAGACGCTTGCGACGTTGCAACCGGCGTCGCGCATACCGCTGGTGCTGCGGCAGATTCCGATCTGGAACGGCGACCTGATCGCCGGCTTCGTCGATCTCGCGCTGGAGCGCGCCTTCGTCTATCGCGAGCACAAGGCGTCCGAAGTCGTCGACCTCAACGGCGGCGATCTCGACCGCGAGAAGGAAGCGCGGTTCTCGATGCTGGAGAAGCTTGCCGATCATGACGACGCACTGATGGAGCAACTGCTCGAGGATATCGCGCCGCCGCGCGATGCGGTGTTCGACGATCTCGCGCGCGAATTACGCGAGGGGCAGATCTGTCCCGTGCTGCTCGGCTCGGCGTTGCGCGAGAACGGCGTGTTGCGTCTGATGAAGGCGTTGCGGCACGAGGCGCCCGGCATCGGGGCTACGGCAAAACGGCTCGATGTCGCTGACAGCAAGGAGGCGCTGGCCTATGTCTTCAAGACCACGCATCTCCAGCATGGCGGCAAGCTGTCGCTGGCGCGCGTGCTGACGGGCCATTTCGACGATGCCGCGGCAGTGCAGGCGTCATCGGGCGAAACTGGAAAAATTTCCGGCATTCTCGCCGTCACGGGCGCGCACGATAGCAAACGGCCATCGGCCGAGGCGGGCGAGATGGTCGCGTTCGGCAAGCTTGATGCTGTGAAAACTGGCGATACGCTGACATCAGCCAAGGTCGAGCCGCCCTCTTTGGCGAGTATAGCGGCGGCCGCGCCGGTGCTCGCAATGGCGCTCGCGGCCGGCGACCGCAAGGACGACGTGAAACTCGGTCAGGCGCTGATCAAGCTCAACGAGGAAGATCCTTCGCTCACCGTCGTTCACAATACGCAGACCCACGATACCGTACTGTGGGGGCAGGGTGAGATGCATCTGCGTGTTGCGCTGGAACGGTTGCACGATCGCTTCGGCGTCAACGTGACATCCCATGCGCCCGCGATCGGCTATCAGGAAACCATCCGCAAGCCGATCACCCAGCGCGGACGCCACAAGAAGCAGTCCGGTGGCCACGGCCAGTTTGGCGATGTCGTGCTGGAAATCAAACCGATGCCGCGCGGCTCAGGCTTCTCCTTTGTCGACAAGATTGTCGGGGGCGCGGTACCGCGCAACTACATCGGTGCAGTGGAGGAGGGCGTGGTGGACGGACTTGCGCGCGGTCCGCTCGGCTTTCCGGTGATCGATGTGGAGGCGACGCTCACCGATGGCTCGTATCACAGCGTCGACTCCTCCGATCAGGCTTTCCGCACGGCGGCCCGCGGCGGCATCGTCGAAGCGTTGCCGCAATGCCAGCCGGTGCTGCTGGAGCCGATCCACGTGGTCGAGATCGTCTGCCCGAGCGACGCGACGGCGAAGGTCAACGCCATCCTGTCGGCGCGGCGCGGGCAGATTCTCGGCTTCGACACCCGCGAGGGATGGAGCGGCTGGGATTGCGTTCGTGCCATGATGGCGGAAGCCGAGATCGGTGATCTCATTGTCGAACTGCGTTCGGCGACGGCGGGCGCGGGTAGTTTTACCCGGCAGTTCGACCGCATGGCGGAAGTCACCGGCCGCGCTGCGGACCAGATCGTCGCCGCGCACCGGGTCGCGGCGTAGCATTGCAGGCGCCGGGATCATGACCTTCGGCCCAAGGGTTTACGGTCCGAGGGTCGTGATCATCGGCGCCAGCGGTTCTGGCAAGAGCACGCTCGCACAAACGCTTGGCGCCCGCATGGGCGTCGAGGTCGTGGATCTCGATCGGATTCACTGGCTCGACAAGGTCGGCACGCAGCGCGACGAGAACGACGCGAAGGCGATGGTCGCCGCGCTTGCCGCCAATCGGTCATGGGTCATCGAAGGCGTGTTTGGCTGGCTCGCGGAAGTTGCCTTGCCGCGCGCGAGTTCGTTGGTCTGGCTCGATCTGCCGTGGAGCGTGTGCCGCGAAGGGCTGGCTGCGCGCGGGCCATGGCGGAATGCGGGTGCGGCCGAACACGCCGACTTTCTGGAGTGGGCCGAGGCCTACTGGCAGCGCGAGACTCCGAGTTCGTTCAAAGGCCACTTCGCGCTGTTCGAGCGATTTGCAGGTGCGAAGTGGCGGCTGCGGTCGCGCGAGGAGATCGCCGATTGGCTGGCGATGTCAGCTTGACGCCGACGATGATGTATTTTACATCATTGTCATATCTTTAAGCATCATTTATACACTTTCATATATGGAGATTGGGCGTTGATCACATCGTTTCAGATGCGAGCAGCGCGCGCGCTCCTGGGCATCGATCAGAAAACGCTGGCCGCACTGGCCGGCGTCTCGCTTCCGACCATCCAGCGGATGGAGGCGAGCGAAGGGTCGGTGCGCGGCGTCGTCGATACGCTGGTGAAGGTGGTCGACGCGTTCAATCGCGCGGGCGTCGAACTGATCGGCGAGCACGCCCGCAGCGATGACGGCGGGCGCGGTGTGCGCCTGAAACAGCCCGGACCGCCTCGCCGCCCGGGCGATTGAGGCCTCGCGCACCGGCGGTCGCGCGCGATGCGCGGGAGCTGTGCGCGGAATGAGCATTGCAGACGAGCGAACCCGGACAATCCGGCAGCCGACCTTCGCCGAGTTGTTCACGCCGAAACTCGTTACCGTGCTGCGCGAAGGCTACGGCATCGCCGATCTCCGCGCCGACATCCTCTCGGGCCTGACGGTCGCGATCGTCGCGCTGCCGCTGTCGATGGCGATTGCCATTGCGTCCGGCGTCACGCCGGACCGCGGTCTCTATACCGCCATCGTCGGCGGCTTTTTTGTTTCGCTGCTCGGGGGCAGCCGCTTTCAGGTCGGAGGTCCTGCCGGCGCATTCATCGTTTTGGTCGCGCTGAGCGTCGAACGCCACGGCGTCGATGGCGTCATTCTCGCGACGATGATGGCCGGCATGTTTCTGATGGCCGCCGGCCTGTTGCGGCTCGGCACCTACGTCAAGTTCATTCCCTATCCGGTCACGGTGGGTTTCACCGCCGGCATCGCCGTCATTATCTTCGCCAGCCAGATCAAGGATCTGCTCGGCATCGCACTGGCGAAGGAGCCGAGCCCGCTGCTTCCGAAGCTGGAGGCGCTGGTGCATGCCGGCAACACGGTCAGCAGTTCCGCGGTCGCGATCAGCGTCGTCACCGTGGCCATCATCGCTGGCCTGAAGCGGTTTCGTCCGTCCTGGCCCGGCATGTTGATCGCGGTGGCCGTCGCGGCCATCGCCGCATGGGCGCTGTCGCTGCCGGTGGAGACGATCGGCACGCGCTTCGGCGGCATCCCGCGCGAGTTGCCTTGGCCGGTATGGCCGTCAGTCTCGCTCGACAAGATGCAAGCGGTGTTTCCCGATGCGGTGGCGTTCGCGTTGCTGGCCTCCATCGAGTCGCTGCTGTCGGCGGTGGTCGCCGACGGTATGACCGGGAGGCGGCATCGCTCCAACTGCGAACTGCTGGCGCAGGGCGTTGCCAATATCGCCTCCGCCTTGTTCGGCGGCATCTGCGTCACCGGCCTGATCGCGCGGACCGCGACCAACATCCGCGCAGGCGCCCACGGCCCCATCGCGGGGATGATGCATTC
The DNA here is from genome assembly GCA_041691515.1 of Pseudomonadota bacterium. Classification (GTDB taxonomy): domain Bacteria; phylum Pseudomonadota; class Alphaproteobacteria; order Rhizobiales; family Xanthobacteraceae; genus Nitrobacter. The sequence goes on from JBEPUM010000025.1 coordinate 18,872, forward strand.
GGCATTCCTGCTGCTGTTCATGTTGATCGCCGCGCCGCTGGCGAGCTACATTCCGCTGGCGGCGCTGGCAGCGGTGCTGGCGGTGGTGGCCTGGAACATGGCCGAGAAGCAGGAATTCGCGACGCTGATCCGCTCCTCGCGCGGCGATGCCGTGGTGCTGCTCGCCACCTTCCTGCTGACCATCTTCCGCGACCTTACCGAAGGCATTCTGGTCGGCTTCGCGCTCGGCGCGGTGCTGTTCATCAACCGCATGGCGCAGACCACGGGCGTCGAGGCCAACGTGCCGCTGGTCGCCGAGGACAAGGCCGATGACGCCAACGGCGATCGTCAACCCTACGACGCCGGTTTGGCGACTGATCCCGACGTCGTCGTATACCGCATCACGGGAGCTTTCTTCTTCGGCGCGGCCTCGTCCGTGGGTGCGGTGCTCGATGCCATCATGGAGCGGCACAAGGCGCTCGTGGTGGACTTCGCCGCAGTACCGTTTCTCGACTCCACTGCAGCCAACACCATCGGCCGGGTTGCGCTGAAGGCGCGGCGGCAGGGTATCGCATTCTTCGTCACCGGCGCCTCGCCGGCGGTGCGCCGCGCGCTCCTGACCCACGGCGCCAGGCCGCCGCGCGCGAAATTCCGGGAGACAGTCGCGCGGGCCGTTGCCGACATCAAGGCGTCCCGCCATGGGCCGTCCGCCGCCGCGAAGGAAGCGTTGCCGGTGGTGTGAGACGCATCGCGTAGGGCTTGCGGTGCGGCGGCGCCGGCGATTGCTCCGGCGGCATTGACAGCGACCTCGGCTTGCATGATCTCATCCGGCTGTGCCGCCTGATTGGCAGGCGCATCTTCCGATGGACCGATCATGACAGCCGAGACCAGAACCCGCGCCGCTTGTTTGATCGGATGGCCGGCCGCGCATTCGCGCTCGCCTCTGATCCATCACTACTGGCTGCGCACGCTCGGGATCGCGGGCGGCTACAACATCGAGGCCGTGCCGCCGGAAGAGGTTGCGGAATTCATCCAGCATCTCGCGAAGCACGGCTTCGTCGGCGCCAATGTCACGATCCCGCACAAGGAGCGGGCGCTGCAATTGACGGTGCCCGATGAGCGCGCGAAGGCGGTCGGCGCCGCCAACACGCTTTATTATGACGGCGAGACGTTGCGCTCCACGAATACCGACGTCGAGGGTTTCATCGGCAATCTCGACGCCAGTGCACCCGGCTGGGATCGTACCGGGGAAGCACTGGTGCTCGGCGCCGGTGGATCGTCGCGCGCTGTTGTGTTTGGCCTGATCGAGCGCGGCATCAAGCGCATCCATCTCGCCAACCGCACGACGCAACGTGCGCAGGCGTTGGCGGATCAATTTGGCGCAACGGTTCTGCCGATGGAGTGGAGCAAGCTCAGCGACGTGCTGCCGCGTGCTGGTCTGCTCGTGAACACCACGTCGCTCGGCATGACGGGCCAGCCTTCGCTCGACATTGATCTCACACCACTGCCAGCGGATGCGGTCGTTGCCGATCTGGTCTATGTGCCACTGGAGACGCCATTGCTTATGGCTGCGAAAGCGCGCGGGCTGAAAACCGCCGACGGTCTCGGCATGTTGCTGCATCAGGCCGTGCGCGGGTTTGAGTTGTGGTTCGGTGAGCGTCCTGCCGTGACGTCGGAATTGCGCAAAATGGTTGAGGCCGATCTCACAAAGGTTTGAGCGGCGAAATATAACGGGTTCCGCGGTGTCAGATGTTAGTCAATCCCATCTGGAGAATATCGCATGGCCTTTCGTTCCACGGTTCCTCGCGCCTTCGCTGTCCTCGCAGTGTTCGCCATCTCATCACCCGCTCTGGCGCAGCAACCGCAGCCGTCTCGCGTTCGCGGCGCTATCGAGTCCGTTGACGGCGACACGCTAACCATCAAGTCGCGTGAAGGCGCTGACGTGAAGGTGCAAATGGCCGGCAACCTCGGTGTCACCGGTGTCGCCAAGATGTCGCTCGCCGACATCAAGGTCGGTTCCTTCATCGGCGCCACCAGTGTTCCCGAACCTGATGGCACGGAGAAGGCAGTCGAGATTCACGTCTTTCCGGAAAACATGCGCGGCACCGGCGAGGGCTCGCGGCCCTACGATCTGCTCCCCAAAAGCTCGATGACCAATGCGACCGTTGACCGGACCACGGCTGCGGCCAACGACGGGCAATCGCTGATGCTGAGATACAAGGACGGCGAAAAGAAAGTTGTGATCGGGCCCGATACGCCCGTCGTCACCTTCGTGCCCGGCGATAAATCGGAACTGAAGGCAGGCGCGCAGGTGATCGCCTTTGCGACGAAACGGCCGGATGGATCGCTGGAAGCGCGCCGCATGCTGGTCGGGCGGGATGGACTAACGCCGCCGATGTAGGGGGCGTCATCCTGAGGAGCCGCGCGCTTGTGCGCGGCGTCTCGAAGGATGGGCCGCGTGACTAACGTCATCCTTCGAGGTTCGCCGAAGTGTGCGATGCAGGTGCATCGCAGGCTCACACCTCAGGATGACGTTTCCTCTCAAACCGCCAGCACGCGATCGTCGATCTCGGCAATCGTGTTGACGCCGCACAGCCCCATCGTCACGCTCAGTTCCTTAGCGATGATATCCAGCGCCTTGGTGACGCCGGGCCCGCCGAACGCGCCAAGGCCGTAGATATACGAGCGGCCGATCATGCAGGATTTTGCGCCGAGCGCGAGCGCGCGCATCACGTCCTGGCCGGAGCGAATGCCGCCGTCGAACAGCGTCTCGATTTTCGAGCCGACCGCATCGACGATCTCGGGCAGCACCTCGATCGACGACCGGCCGCCGTCGAGCTGGCGGCCGCCGTGGTTAGATACCACCAGCGCTTCCGCGCCGATCTTGGCAGCTTCCTCGGCGTCCTCGACATCGAGAATGCCCTTGATGATCAGCTTGCCGGGCCAGATGCTCCGGATCCAGTCGACGTCCTTCCAGTTCAGCGAGGTGTCGAACTGCTCGGCGACCCAGCCCGACACCGATCCGAGATCGTCGACGCCTTTGACGTGGCCGGCGATGTTGCCGAAATTCCGCCGCTTGGCGCGCAACGTGCCCATCAGCCACGACGGCTTGCTGGCGAAGTCGACCATGTTCTTCAGGCTGAACAGCTGCGGCGGCACCGACAGGCCGTTCTTGATGTCCTGATGGCGCTGGCCGAGCACCTGCAAATCCACTGTCAACACCAGCGCGCTGCACTTCGCGGCCATGGCGCGCTGGATCAGCTCCTTGATGAAGCCGCGATCTTTCATGACGTAAAGCTGAAACCAGAACGGCTTGTCGACATTCTCCGCGACGTCCTCGATCGAATTGATCGACATCGTGCTCAGCGTATAGGGGATACCGGCGGCCTGCGCGGCGCGGCAGGCGTGAATTTCGCCGTCGCCGTATTGCATGCCGGTCGATCCGACCGGCGCCAGGATCAAGGGCAGGTTCGCTTTCTCGCCGAGGATAGTGGTCGACAGATCGCGCCTGGAGATATCGACCAGAATCCGCTGGCGGAATTTAATGGCCTGCAAATCCTCGCGGTTGGCGCGATAGGTCTGCTCGGAATACGAGCCGCGATCGACGTAATCGAAGAAGGCCTTCGGCACGCGGCGCTGATGCACTTCGCGCAGATCTTCGATGCAGGTGATGCGGTCCATCGACATATCAGGCCCTTCTTGCGTCTGGTCTCTTTGATGGTCATCTAGCATGGATGGGCCGTCCGCAACATCATTCCGGACGGCCGGATGCGGAGGACAGAATGGTCAATGCGCGTGAAAAGTCCGACGAGAAAGCCGCCGAGAAGCGGCGGCTCGATCAGGCTCTCGAAGAAGGGCTCGAAGAGACCTTTCCCGGCTCGGATGCGGTCAATGTGACCCAGCCGGCGCCGTCGAAAGGAGATCACTACGTCAAGCGCAAGGGTTAGTCGCCGTTCCGGCGGTGGAACGGACGCAGGCATGGCCGCGTTACTCCCGACAGCATAACGGGAGATGGCCATGAATGACGTTGCGAGGGATGACCGCACGCAGAAGACCAAAAAGGAACAGGACGAAGAACTCAATCGCGGTCTGGAAGAGTCGTTTCCCGGCTCAGACCCCGTGAGCGTGACCCAGCCGGCGCCCACGAAACCGGCCAGGGAGCCAAAGGATAAGGGCGGCCACGGTTAGAATCGGTCGCTCAACTGGCATGGACGGTAGCACAATGCCATCGTCGCGCGGCAAGCTTAGAACAAAATTTACGCTTGTTTTCAAGTGCTTACTGGAATTCTTGCCGCCTGCGGGCCGGTAACGATTCATCATATTTTTTGAAGTCGCTTTAGTTCCGAAGGCTTTATAAGCGCGTACACGCTATGATTGGCGGCACCCACATGGGTTCGCCGGACCAGCTTCAACAGCGGCAGCGAACATTCGGGCGCATCGTGGGGGTATTATGAGCCGCAAATATTTCGGGACGGACGGCATTCGTGGCCGCGCCAACGGGCTGATCACGCCGGAGCTGGCGATGAAGGTCGGGCAGGCCGCCGGCCTCGTGTTTCAGCGTGGCGAGCATCGTCATCGCGTTGTGATCGGCAAGGATACCCGGCTCTCCGGTTACATGATTGAATACGCGCTGGTGGCCGGTTTCACTTCGGTCGGCATGGATGTGCTGCTGCTCGGCCCGATGCCGACACCGGCGGTGGCGATGTTGACCAAGTCGATGCGCGCCGATCTCGGCGTGATGATTTCCGCTTCGCACAATCTGTTCGAGGACAACGGCATCAAGCTGTTCGGCCCGCAGGGCTTCAAACTCTCCGACGACGTCGAGAAGCAGATCGAACAACTGATCGACGAGAATCTCGACAAGAAACTCGCGGAGAGTGCGAGCCTCGGCCGTGCCCGCCGTATCGACGGCGTACATGACCGCTACATCGAATTCGCCAAGCGCACGCTGCCGCGCGAACTCAGCCTTGACGGGTTGCGCGTGGTGGTCGATTGCGCCAACGGCGCTGCGTACAAGGTGGTGCCGGAGGCACTGTGGGAACTTGGCGCCGACGTCATTCCGATCGGCATCGAGCCCGACGGCTTCAACATCAACAAGGATTGCGGCTCCACCGCGCCGGAGGCGTTGAGCCGCAAGGTGCGCGAGATGCGCGCCGATATCGGCATTGCGCTCGATGGCGACGCCGATCGCGTCATCATTGTCGACGAACGCGGCCATGTGGTCGACGGCGATCAGCTTCTCGCCGTCATTGCGCAGAGCTGGAAGGAAGACGGCCGGCTGACCAAGCCCGGGATCGTCGCGACCGTGATGTCGAATCTCGGGCTCGAGCGTTTCCTCGGTGAGCACGAGATGTCGCTGGTGCGGACGCCGGTCGGCGACCGCTATGTGCTCGAGCAGATGCTGAAGCACGGTTACAATCTCGGCGGCGAGCAATCCGGCCACATCATCCTGTCGGATTATGCGACCACCGGCGACGGCTTTGTCTCTGCGCTTCAGGTGCTCGCCGTGGTGCAGAAGCTCGGCCGTCCGGTCTCCGAGGTCTGCCACAAGTTCGAGCCGCTGCCGCAGATCCTGAAGAATTTCCGCTATCGCAGCGGCAAGCCGCTGGACCATGCCGAGGTCAAGTCGGCGATTACCGCGGCCGAAAAGCGCCTCAACGGTCACGGCCGTCTGCTGGTCCGCTCCTCGGGTACCGAGCCGGTGATCCGTGTGATGGGTGAGGGCGACGATCGCATCCTGGTCGAGGAGATCGTTGACACCATCGTCTCCGCGCTCGGGCACGCAGCAGCGGCGTGATCGCGGGCGGATGTCGTCCGGATCGGTTGTCTCTGTTTTCGTGGACGACTCTCCGGTGCATCCCTGCCATTAGCTATTGTTGCTGGTCGGTGTGAGATTCGCGTCGTAACAGAAGCCTATTGCGAAGCTGATCCGGATTGCGCCGTGAACAAACCCGTCATCGTCTCTGAAGAAGCGCTGACCGCGCCGGTGATTGTGCCGGACATTTCGGCCTCAAGCGCCGCCAATGCTGCCGCAACCGGCCCGGCCTATATCGTGCTGGCGGGCATCAGCTTCTCGCATTTCCTCAACGACACCATGCAGTCGCTGATCTCTTCGGTCTATCCGATCCTGAAGGACAACTACGCGCTCGACTTTGCGCAGATCGGGATGATCACGCTGGCGTTCCAGTTTACGGCGTCGCTGCTGCAGCCGGTCATTGGGCATTTCACCGACAAGAAGGCGCAGCCGTTTTCGCTCGCAATCGGTATGGGGTTCACCTTCTTCGGGTTGCTGCTGCTCAGCATCGCGCATCACTACGGGATCATTCTGATCGCGGCGGCGCTGGTCGGTCTGGGCTCCGCGGTCTTTCATCCGGAGTCCTCGCGCATCGCGCGGCTGGCATCGGGCGGGCGCTATGGCTTTGCCCAGTCCGTGTTCCAACTCGGCGGTAGCTTCGGTACATCGATGGGACCGGTGCTGGCCGCGCTGATCGTCGTGCCGTTTGGGCAGCCGAGCATCGCGTGGTTCTCACTGATCGCGGCGCTTGCGATCCTGACGCTCTGGCGCATCGGGTTGTGGTATCGCCCCCAGATTGCCGAGAAGAAATTCGCCGCACCGCAGCCGCATCCGGATGCGCCGGATTCGCGGCGTGTCCGCTTCGCGCTGCTGGTGCTGGTAGCGCTGCTGTTCTCCAAGCAGCTCTACGTCTCCAGCCTGTCGAGCTATTACATCTTCTACCTCATGGAGAAGTTCAGCATCTCGACGCAGGCCGCGCAGCTCTATCTTTTCATCTTCCTGGCTTCGAACGCGGTCGGTGCATTTTTCGGCGGCCCGCTCGGCGACCGCTTCGGCCGTAAATACGTCATCTGGTTTTCCATCCTCGGCGCGCTGCCGTTCACCCTGGCATTGCCGTTCGCCGGATTGTTTGGAAGCGCTGTGCTGACGATCTTCATCGGCCTGATCATCTCGTCGGCGACATCGTCGATCATCGTGTTCGCTCAGGAATTGATGCCGCATCGCTTCGGCATGATTTCCGGCGTGTTCTTCGGCGTCGCGTTCGGCATCGGTGGGCTCGGCGCCGCGGTGCTCGGCAGGGTCGCCGACCATACCGGTATCGACTTCGTCTATCAGGTTTGCGCGTTCCTGCCGGCGATAGGCCTGCTGGCCGTCTTCCTGCCGAAGATGCCAAGAACTGCGCGCGGCTAGCCGCCGCTCCAGCAACGAATTGTTAGCAAGTGTGGCGGCGCGGCGGCGATGGTCGCGTCCTGCGCGTTTCTCTGGAAAATCGTCACTGAAAATCAACCTTAAAAATTAGGGTTAAGTGGCGCTTAAGAATTTGGTGTCATCGTCCGTCCGTGAGTTTTCGAGCGTGGGGCCTCCGTTGTCTGCCTCACTGGACAAAAGGACGAGGACAATGCGTAGAGTTGGTTTATTGATCGCTGCGGGAGCGGCGTCTCTGTTTTCAGGCTCGGCGTTCGCCGCCGATCTCGCCATTGCACCACCGCCGCAGTATTACGCGCCGCCGCCGGTCGAGGATTTCGGCGGATGGTATCTGCGCGGCGATATCGGGTTCAGCAATCAGAGTGTCAAAAACCTCAACAACGCCTTGTACAGTTCGCTGACCTCGCTCAACCAGACCACCGGTTTCGACAGCGCGGGCATCTTCGGTCTCGGCGCCGGTTATCAGTTCAACAACTGGTTCCGCGCGGACGTTACCGGTGAATATCGCGGCAAGTCGAATTTCCATGGCCTCGACATCATCACCTTCGACAACGGCGGCGCGCCAGGCTTTGGGTCTGACAAATATACCGCCAGCAAGTCGGAGTGGCTGTTCCTCGCCAACGCTTATGCCGATCTCGGTACGTGGTATTGCGTCACGCCGTTCATCGGCGCCGGCGTCGGTATGTCGCGTAACACGATCTCGAACTTCGTCGATCAGGGTGTCGGCTCGCTCTTCCCGCCCGGAAGCGGCGTCGGACCGAGCCTGGCTTATGGCGACACGGCATCGAAATGGAATTTTGCCTGGGCGCTGCACGCCGGTCTTGCCTACAAGGTCTCCAACAACCTGACGCTCGAAATGTCGTATCGCTACGTCAATCTCGGCAGCGGGACCACGGGCGATCTGAGGGCCTTCGATGGAACGAACAATGTCGTCAACCCGATGCAGTTCCATGACATCACCTCGCAGGATGTGCGTTTCGGCATGCGCTGGAATTTCGACAACGGTCCGGCTTACGCGCCGCCGCCGATCGTCACCAAGGGCTGATCGGCTCGAAAAATCTTTACGAGTCTTAACAGCGCGGGATCTTCCCGCGCTGTTTCGTTTTGTGCGGCCGCGCTTTCGCCGGCATCGTGGTGCCGGGCGCACCAAAAATTTGTCGGCAATGTGTTCGATCGCGCCGCGCGAGAACGATTGGTTAAGGTTAACAGGCGATGATCGTTATGTGGTGAAGTTGTGTCGATGGAGCGTTGCAATGCGTAGACTTCTGCTGGCGGCAGTCATTTTCGGAGCGGCGCAGAGCGCATACGGAGCCGATATGCCCGATCTTCCGATTCTGCGCGGATCGCTGCTCGGAGGACCGAGCCCGGCCCCCACGATCTGGCAGGGCTACTACATCGGCGGCCAAGCCGGATACGGATCGTCCGACGAAAATTTCAACGGCTCGACGCGGTCGATGGCCGCGGGGCTGCTGGCCGACACGCTGATCGAAAGCGCAATGGGCGTTTCGCAATGGAATCTCCAGCTCGGCAAGACTTCGGCGCGGTCGTCGGGATACGGCGCATTTGCAGGATATAACTCGCAATGGGACGACGTCGTGCTCGGCGTCGAAATGAGCTACCTGCACGGCAAGTTTGGCGGCTCGTCGTCCGCAACCGAAGCCCGCAGCAGTACGGCGGCGTTGGCGGACGGTCTTTTCCATGCTGTGACGGCAACCTCGGCCGCCGCGATTTCAATTTCGGATATGGCAACATTCCGCGCCCGCGCAGCCTATGCTTACGGAAGTTTTCTGCCCTACATGTTCGGCGGCTTTGCCCTTGGTAACGCCGATATCTCGCGCTCCATCACGGTTCAGGATCGCGGTTCGCTGACTCAAGGCGGCGCGAGCTTTCCCTTCGTGCCTCTCAGCGCCAGCGAAGCAGTGCACAACCATCTGATCTACGGCTATACGGCCGGCCTTGGTGTCGACATCAATCTGGTCGGCGGTTTGTTCATGCGTGCGGAGTGGGAATACATCCGCTTCACATCGACGGTTGATACCAGCATCAACACCGTGCGCGCGGGTCTCGGCTACAAATTCTGACCGCGTTATAGCCTGGCCCGCC
>JBEPUM010000026.1:0-28154 GCA_041691515.1 Pseudomonadota bacterium
CGAACATTTCCCAGCGATAGTCCGCTGCATCGCGATGAAACAGATCCTGCATCATATGCGCGATATCGGCGCGGCCTTTGTGCGCGCCATAAATGTAGTCGTAATAGACAGCGTCTTCGGTGAAATGCCGTGCGAACCGCGCGCCGTCGCCCGACTCGGCCGACAGCGTGAACGCAGCGATCAGGCGTGCAAATTCTTCGCCGGTCATCTAGTGGTCCGATTCTAACATTTGCGTTTCCTCTCAGCATGTGCCTGCGCAAATATTAAAATCTATAGGACCACTAGCAAATATAAATTTCTAGTAGAGCTTTGGATTTGACATTCGCTTCCCGGAAGCGCGGCCAGGTAGGTAGCGAATGTCAAATCCGTTCCACTAGCGGTCGCTCCCTTTAGCGGTCCAGACAAACGTAATTTTGCTGGTACGGCAAGTCCGCTACGCGCGACACATGATGCCGCTTTATTCTGACGCGCGGAAATCTATTCGGCCGCGATCGGCATAATCATATCCGATGCGGCTTCCATCGGCTCGCCGCACAGCCAGCGGACGAGAAGCGAATTCAGCCACACCCGCTCGATAACGTCATGGATTGCGCGATCGGCGAAGTGATCGCGGCAAGGCCGCGCGCCCGGCTGATCGAATTTGTCATGACCGTGCGTGGTCCAGCGATGCATCATCGCGGTGGTCACATCGGGGTGGAACTGAACGCCGAACGCGCTGCCGGTGCGCATCGCCTGAACCGGAAAATCGTCGCCTTCCGCCAACAGCTCGCAGCCGGCGGGGAGTTCGAAACCCTCGCGATGCCAGTGATAGACCTGCTCGGGCCAGCCCGGACACGCAGCGTGACCAGCGATGGTGGGCCGGATCGGATAGTAACCGATCTGCACGCGGCCTTGCGGATGAGGCGAAATCTTCGCTCCGAGCTGCATCGCCAGCATCTGGGCGCCGAGGCAGATTCCGAGAAATGGTCGCCGTTCTCGCAGCGGCACGGCAATCCAGTCAATTTCCTTTCGGACATAGTCGTCCGGATCGTTGGCGCTCATCGGGCCGCCGAACATGACGGCCCCGGCATGATCGTCCAGAGTTCGCGGAAGCGGATCACCGAAGCGCGGGCGGCGGACATCCAGCGAATGACCGAGCACCCGGAGCGCATTTCCGACCCGTCCCGGCGTCGAGTTTTCCTGATGCAAAACGATCAGCACCGGCAGCCGGGCGGCCGTTGGAACTACGGGGCTCCGCACCGGAGGCTCCCATGCGGCACCAGTGCCGAACCTGGTTGGCTTAAACGACATCGACCATTCTTTTCGTGCGCGTCACGCGACGCGCGAAGTGTGCGCGCAAAGTCCTAACAATATTTTGTTAGAGCAAGTCACGGGCCAACGGAGGCGGCAGCGGCGCTGCGTTACGATCGTTTCCGCATTTGAAAGCCGGCGACCGCCCGCAGGACAAAGCCCCTGGGAAATAGCCGCAGCAGAAAAGGCACGATCTTGATTCCGAGGCCGGGCAAAACCGCCCTCCTGTCGGCCATCAGGCCGCGATAGCCATCCCGAGCGACGTCCTCCGGGGACACGTTTAGGATCGCGGAGTCAAAGCCAGGCTTCACCCCCGCCCGCGCCTGAAATCCCGACGGCACCGGACCCGGACAAATCACGGTAACGCGAACGCCGCGAGGACCGAGCTCGCCGCGCAGCGCTTCGCTGAAAGATAAGACATAGGCCTTCGACGCGTAGTAGACGGCCATGCCGGGTCCCGGCAAGAATCCCGCGATCGAGCCGACGTTGAGAATGCCTCCGCGTAGCCGAATCAAGTTTTCGGAAAACCGCAGCGTCAGATCGGTCAGTGCCCGAATGTTGAGGTCGATCATCGCGAGCTGATCCGCACGATCGATTTCCGTGGCGCGGCCGAACAGCCCATAACCCGCGTTGTTGACGAGATATTCGACATCGGCCCCCTCTGCGGCAAGCGCCGCCGCGATCCTGTCTCCGGCATCCGCTTGGCCGAGATCGCAGGGAATCACGATCGGGGACACTCCGCCCGCTGCGATGATTTCAGCCGCCAGCGCATTCAGGCGATCGGCTCGCCGCGCGACCAGAGCCACCCGGTGCTTATGCGCGGCAAACACGCGCGCCAGTTCGGTGCCTATCCCCGAGGAGGCACCCGTTATCAGCGTCACCAGATGAGTCACGATCCACACTCTTGAAATGACTTGAGAGACAACACGGTCAATATTCGAAGCAAAAAACAGGCCTCTTCGAAACGAAGAGCAAGTCCTGGACGATGTAAAGACTGCGGCATACTGGCATAACGAGCTATGCGTTTCGCCCCGCCTTCCCCGGCCGCTACCGTATGGCGTTTGCGGACGGCATGCAGCGGTCGGAGCGCCGCGGGCACATTAATATTTCTCCATCTGGCGAATGCGAGGCCGACGCCTCAGGTCGTCGGATTGGCCGCAGACTGCTTACCGGCCACGCGATGCTTAAGCTCGATGCGGTCGCGCGAGGCGATCGCCAAGAGATCGGCGGCACGCCACACCACATTCTCCTCGAATTCGCTGACGCGGCCGTCCGCGTACACCAGCTCCCACATCATTTCCACGATGCGCAATCGGCCTTCGTCATTCACCGACCGCATGATCACGCTGGTGAAATGATAGAGATCGACAGCCTCGCCTTCCACCAGGGTCGCTGATGCGATCAGCCTGTCCGCGGTGCCTGGGTCCAGCCCGAAGCGGGTTTCGATCAGCTCGTGCAATTTGCGTTTTTCCGCATCGGAAGGCTCGCCGTCGAGCGAGATGACGTGCACAAACAGCGCCGTCGCAGCGAGCTTGTACCCGGTTTCGTCGAATGACTGATTTTCCTGCGCGGCGGGCGAGACAACATCGGCAATGAAATGGCGTAATTTATCGAGCATCAATTCATCTACCAGAATATTTGTGTTGGATTTTGCCATGTCGCATGGCTGCGATGGGCTTATATGGGGCGAAATTGAAACGCGCGCAATCCACCAAGGGTTCCGCGCGCGCGGATTACGCTTTAGCAAGGTGAACCGGGATTAAAGTGAATCAGGGAATCTCGTAAACCACGACCTTGTCGGCAATTCCGCGCAGCGCCGCCTCTTTCTGAACCGGAACGATCGAGGCCTTTCGCAGAAGATCGGCAACCGCCGACGCACCGACAACGGGGCCGGTTGCATATATCGCCTGCGACGTCGAAAGACCCTGGACCCGCGCCGCGATATTGACGGTCTGCCCAAAATAGTCCTGCCGCTCGTTGAGCATGACGGCAAGACATGGCCCTTCGTGAATGCCGACCTTCAGCACCAGATCCTGCGTGCCGCGCGCGGCATTGAGCTTGTCCATCGCCGTCCGCATCCGCAATCCCGCGGCGATCGCCTGCGCGGGTGTGACGAAGGTCGCCATGACAGCATCGCCGATCGTTTTCACGACCGCACCCTTTTCCGACGAGATGATCTCAAGCAGCGCGTGGAAGTGCGCGCGAACCAGATCGAATGCCGCGAGATCGCCGACGCGCTCGTAAAGTGCGGTCGAGCCCTTGAGATCGGTGAACAGGAACGTCAGCGACGTGATCTTGAGCCGCTGATCGACATTGAGATTGTCGGCTTTATAGACGTCGCGGAAGGTCTGATTGGCGAGCATGCGCTTGGCGGTCAGGATCGGCTTGCGCTTGCCGAGCAGCCCGTGCAGCGCGTCGCCCGCGACCCACACCGCGGGAAGCGTCCGGACCTCTGACTGATTCTCAAGCGACAGGCGCAACGGCCCCGGCCGCATCGTAACCGTGCCAGTCGGCGCGTGGAGTTTGTTGAACACAATGGAAAGATGTTGCCGTTCCGTCGTCGGTTCACCCTGCACGTCGATGAATTGCGCCGAATGCGTCACCGGCTCGAACACAATGATGAATTGACTGGGCAGTTGAAGCGACAGTAACGCCTTCTCGCCGGCCGGCAACTCGATCGCCTCCAGTGTCGCTTCATCGATCAGCCGCGAGAATGATCCCTCGTTCAGATCGATCCCCGAACTCCAGAACATCTGCCGCATGTATTCCCAGATCGGCAGGACGTTGGGATCATGCGCCGCGATCCGCCGCACCCGCGGGCTGACAGTAAATGCGACCTCGACCTGCTCGTCGACCGAGGCTTCATATCCTGCCGCGCACAGCGCGCAGTTATAGTCGTCATGGCGAAGTGATTTCAGCGTGCTGTGGGCGTCGAGCACGCCGCTGCAGCCGGGACAAAGCACATTCCATGTCAGATCGAACAGGCCGAGTCGCGACGCATGCAGGAATCCCGCAATCACCCGCTCCTCGTCGAGGCCGCGATGCGCCGAGAAATCAAGCAGGTTGATGCGATTGAGCTCGCGATCGTCGCCCTGGTCGATCAGATGCTCGATCGCGTCGACTACAGATGGATTGGTGGTCTGCCTCAGCACCGAAAACAGGGCACGCGTTTCATTCATGACTTAAATCCAGGGATAAACCGCCCGGCGATGACGCAAGGCACAGCGGCCACGAATGCCATTCCAGTCGGCAGTATGGCCAGATTTAGTCACGAGTGTCGCGCGCGCAAGACACCTCGTAGAGCGGATTTAATTCAATCTTCCGGCACATACCTAGGGGTCCGATTCTAACATTCGCACTCCGCTTCAGCAGGCATTTTCGCGATATGAGAATCATGGGACCACTAGCAACTATAAGTTTCTAGTGGAGTTTTGGATTTGACATTCGCTCTGCCGGCTCCGGGTCAGGTGGGTAGCGAATGTCAAATCCACTCCGCTAGCTCAGCGCGGCGTGATCTTGAACATCGGCGAGCGATCCGGCTGCGTCGTCACCACACCAACGGGCATCACTGGGTGACTGTCGAGCAATTCAACCCTGAATGCCCCAATGATCCGGGCGAGCGCCAGGGTGGCTTCGATCAGCGCGAAATGCGCGCCGATGCAAACGCGCGGGCCGGCCCCGAACGGCAGATAGGCGAAGCGGTCGGGTGGCGCCGCACCCGGCATGAAGCGCGACGGCTTGAATGCGTTCGGTTCGTCCCACAGCTTCTCATGCCGGTGCAGCAGCCACGGCGCGATAAGGATCACATCTCCGGGCTTCACCGCCATGCCAGCGATGGTGTCGGGTCCGGCGGCGGCGCGTGCGATCAGAAACGCTGGAGGATACAGACGCATCGTTTCATCGACGACCGCGCGGGTGAATTTCAGCCGCTCGATGTCGAACGCACCGTTCCCGTTCGGCACCTTCACCTCGGCTGCGAGCTCCTCCTGCGTCGCCGGGTCGAGCGCCAGCAGATAAAGCGACCAGAACAGCGCGGTCGCCGTGGTCTCATGACCGGCGAGAATCATGGTCGCGACCTGATCACCCAACTGGTCGTCGGAAAACACTTCGCCGGTTTCGGGATCGCGGGCCGCGACCATCAGATCGAACAGATCGCGCGGTGGTGCACCTTCGGCTTTGCCGGCCGCGCGCCGCGCCGCGATCAGGCTCGCCATGAACCGGGTCCAGCGCTTGCGGAACCGCGCGCGTGAAAAATCCCGCGGGCTTGGCCAGCCCATCGGCAGCAGCAGATCGAAGAAGCTCGGATTCGCAAGGCGACCGCCATATTCGATGACGAAGCCGCGCAGTTGAGCGCCGAGGTCGCCCATCTCGAACGAAAACATCGTGCGCCCCGCGATTTCCAGCGCCATGTGCTGCATCGCTTCCCGCAGATCGACCGGACCATCGGCGGCTTGCCGGAGCCGTTCGATCATCTCGTCCGTGGCCGAGACCATGTGAGGGATCAACGTCGTCACCGCGCGCGGCGTGAACGCGGGCGCCAGCGTGCGGCGCTGATGCTTCCACGCACGGCCTTCCGCGAGTAGCAATCCTTCGCCGAGCATCGGCCGCAGCACGCGGATTCCCGCGGGCGTGCGTGTGTAGTTCTCGTAATTCTCGACCAGCACATGCCGGATCGCATCTGGCGAGTTGAGAATAAAACTGGCACGGCCAAGGAAGCGGCCCTTGATGATGTCTTCCTCGTAGGCAGGCTGCCCCCACGTATCGATCGCGCTTCGGCGCATCGCCGCCATTCGCGCCAACGCTCCCATGTCCGGAGAGGCGCGCGGCGGGCTCGGCGGCACCAGCGGCGGACGGGTGACCGGCGCATCATAAACTTCGGCAATGCTCACATGAGCCTCGTTCTCAAAGATGGCAGCGGCGGCAACCAAGCCCTAAATCCGGGCGCAACGAAGGCGCCGCTTGCCGGGTATTGAGAACGGTATCAGCCCAAAGCGCGTCTGACGATGACGCGCTCCCCAAAAACTGGAACCTCAGAACCTCCCTCAGACCTAATTTCCGCCGCCGCCATGCAGGTTAGGCCAGGTCAAGTCGTCATACGTTCCCGCCTTCTTCGTCACACCGATTTTGGCCATGAAGGCCGATAGATTGCCAAGACCGTGGGGGACTGCGGTGAATCGGACTCCAGCTTGCTTCATTTCAGCCAGCCAGTCGGCTGTCGAGAGCTTGCCGGGTTGATTGGCCGCAAAAAACGCCGCCGCCTCCTCGGGCTTGGAATTCATCCATTCAATAACGTCCTTCAATGCGTGGATGGTCGCATCATAGAGTTTGGGCTTGCCTTCGACGAACCGCTTGCCGGTTGCCGCGCAAATCAACATGAAGTCTGCTTCTGCAAAATCCTTGTTGCTCAGTATGACCTGCATCTCCGGGTGTTTCAGCAGCATACGGATATAGGGCGGCGTGGCGAACTCGGCGGCGATCCCTCGCTTGGCAATCACCGCGGAGACGGCATCCGGATGCGCCATGGTGACAAAATGATTGTCGAGGGCTGTCGGCGATCCGAAGTATTTCATCGCCGCCATTTTCATGACCAGCGTTTGCGGCGAACCGATCGAAATGACATTCACCTTGTCATCGGGCTTGAGGTCCTTGACGGTTTTGAGATCCGGATTCCAGGTAATGAGCTGGATGCGCATATCGGAAAGACCCAATGCGACCTTGAGATCGGCGCCTTTGGCCCACGCCTGAATGACCGCAGCATGGCCAGTCCTCCGATATCTGCGGAGTCCGACAACAAGGCTTCGCGCACCGCTGCTCCACCAGTCAGCTGAATAAATTTGATATCAGCGTCAGGTGCATATCTTTTCAGAAATTCCGGCTTCTTCGCCAACGCGAACAATGGTGCGTAACCGAGACCAAACTGGGCCGCTATCCGCACTTCGTCCTTGGCCATCGCCGTCGTCGAACAGATCGCAACTGTAAGTAGTGCCGTCAGCATCGAGATCGCAGATTTGCGCATCATTTCCCCTCGTCTCCCCTCGGATTGTTTTATTTGTCCGCCATTCCCCACCGTTGAATGGTGCAGCGCTCGACTTGCTGGAAGCCTGCCTCGATCAAGAGACCGATGATGACGATAGTGAGCAGGCCCGCGAACGTACCTTCGCTGTCCAGATTGAACCGGTTGACGAAAATACGCCATCCGAGTCCGCCGTTGGATGAAGCCGTCGCACCGAACACGAGTTCGGCCGCGATCACCGTGCGCCATCCGAACGCCCAGCTGATTTTGATGCCGGTGTAAATGTAGGGCAGCGCCGCCGGCACATAGACGTGCCGAAACAGCGCCATGCCTTTCAGGCCCATGATCCGTCCGACGTTTCGCAACGTTACCGGAACGGTCGAGAATCCGGTAAAGATATTGAGCGCCATCGCCCAGACCACCGAATTCACCAGCACGAACAACAGCGACGCATCGCCGGCGCCGAACCACAGGA
This sequence comes from Pseudomonadota bacterium, assembly GCA_041691515.1. Classification (GTDB taxonomy): domain Bacteria; phylum Pseudomonadota; class Alphaproteobacteria; order Rhizobiales; family Xanthobacteraceae; genus Nitrobacter. Next base: position 7,779 of record JBEPUM010000026.1, read on the forward strand.
ACGCGACCGGCAGCAGCGCGATTGCCGGGAGCGGATTGAGGGCCGCCGCCAACGTCTGCAAGGTTTCCCGCGCCCATATCGATACAAACGCCAGCATGTTGAGGGCGACGGCGATGACCAGCCCGATGCCCATAGCAATCAGCAAGTTCTTGAGCGTCGCCCATGTGCTGCTGATCAGGGTAAAGTCGCGGATGCCGCCGATTAGCGATCCGATGACGCTTTCCAGCGGTGGCACCATGATGGGCGACACGCCGGAAATCTTCACGGCGGCTTCCCAGAAGGCAAGCAGGGCTGCGACCACGACGATGCGGCGCCAATTGAAGCCAGGCATTTTCATTGCACCTCCTCCGCCGTGACCTGGTTGCCCGCAAGCAGCGCCCGAATCTGATGACGAAGCTCCGCACTCTCCGGCTGATCGCGCGTCTCTGCGAACGGATTGTCGAACACGCGAAGAACACGGCCCGGCGAACGTCCCATCACAACAATCTTGTCACCCAGGTACAACGCCTCATCGATTGAATGAGTCACAAAAATTAACGTACGGCGTGCACGCCGCCAGATCTTGACCGTCTCGTCCTGCAAACTCGCACGGGTCTGCGCATCGAGAGCTGCGAACGGCTCGTCCATCAGAAGGATCGCGGGATCGACCGACCATGCGCGCGCAATCGCGACTCGCTGCTTCATTCCGCCGGAGAGGGTATGCGGGTAAAAATTGAAATAGTCTGCAAGGCCAACCATTTCGAGAATCTTCGCGGCCCGGCTCGTTGCTTCAGCGCGCGGCAGCTTGCGAGTCAGGCGGATGCAATCCACCACGTTGCCGATCACCGTTTTCCACGGAAATAGCTGGTCAAACTCCTGAAAGACAACAAAACGATCCGGACCGGGTTCGGTGATCTTGCGTCCGTCGCTGCGAACCTCACCGCTTGCCGGCTTCTGGAAGCCCGCAATGACCTTGAGCAAGCTCGACTTTCCGCACCCGGAGGGACCGAGCAGCATGACGCGCTCGCCTTGCGCGATTTCGAGCGAGACATTTTCCACCGCCACGAAGTCCTTGGCGCCGATCCGGTAGCGGATACCGACACCGTCGAGACTAAGGCTCGTCGCGTTCATGCGAAGCTCCGTGCAGCGCCGGCCCCGTGATACGATCGGCACCGCGCCGGTGGATTGTTCCGCATTGTCCCCTCCCTCGTCTCGTATGAGCAATTCGCCCTAGATTACTTCAGCGGCCTTCAGCCTCTTCAACTCATCATCGCTGAGACCGAGCATGTCGCGATAGATCTCGTCGTTGTGCTGGCCCAGCGCCGGGCCGGCGCTGGTCACCTGACCGGCGGTATTTGAAAAACGCGGCACGACGTTCTGCATCTTGACCGGACCGAGTTCGGAATCCTCCACGCAGACGATCGACCCGCGTGCCTGAAAATGCGGATCGGCGAAAACGTCCGCGATCGAGTGAATAGGACTCCAGCCGACTTCATGATGATCGAACAGCGTCTGCAACTCGGCCAAAGTCCGGCGCGCGATTTCTTCGGCGATGATCTGATCCAGCACGGAACGATTGCGGACGCGATCGGCATTGGTGACGAACCGCGCATCCTCAGCGACATCGTCGCGAGACAGTGCGCTACACAGCCGAACGAAGATGTTCTGGCTCGATGCAGGGATCGTGATCCAGGTGCCCTCGCTGCTGCGATAGACATTGCTGGGCGCGGAATAGTCGCTGAGATTCCCGACGCGTTCGCGCACGATGCCCAGCTGGTCATATTCGATGGGCAGGAAATCGAGCATCCGAAACGTCGACTCGACCAGACTGAGATCGATCTCCTGGCCCGGTTCGTCCGGCTTTTGCGCGCGCCGGTACAGCGCGGCCAGAATACCGACGGCGCCGAACAGACCGGTCACGGCATCGGCGACGGGAAATCCCATATGAACCGGCGGACGATCCGGCTCCCCGCAAATATGGGTAAAGCCTGAGATCGCCTCCGCGACCCGCGCGAAGGCTGGCTTGTCGCGATACGGGCCGGTCTGGCCGAATCCGGTGACCCGGAGCACGGTCAGCTTTGGATTGATGGCGAACAGCCGCTCTTTCGGCAGTCCCCATTTGTCGAGCGTGCCGGGACGGAAATTTTCAATCAGAACGTCGAAGCGCGGGAGCAGCCGCTCGAACAACGCACGCCCTTCATCCTTCTTGAGATCGAGGGTGATGCCCTTCTTGTTGCGGTTCGCGACCTTCCACCACAGCGGCACGCCGTTCTTGTGCGGCGCGAGAGCGCGCAGCAAATCCCCTCGTCCGGGAACTTCGACCTTAAGAACAGTTGCGCCGAGATCCGCAAGCAACGTCGCAGACCAGGGAGCCGCAACCACGGTTGAAATGTCGAGGATGCGCAATCCTGCCAAAGGTCCTGCGGCTACCGTTGCCATGCTTGCTCCCTGAATCTTGTCTGTTCCAGACTTCGACTCACGCTACGAACTGATGATTGGAGCGGCTAGACGCACATCTTGTCTTTCAGTTATGCTGATTTCGGATAGGAGGAACGCCGTGGATCTTAAGAAGCTCCATCATTGCGTGAACGTCGCTGACCTCGGCAGCTTTACGCGCGCGGCATCGGTCCTGTCCGTCCCACAGTCAGTTCTCAGCCGACAGGTACGTGACGTCGAGCAGGTGATCGGTATTACCCTCCTGCGCCGCACCGGGCGTGGCGCGACGCTGACCGAAGCAGGCCAGCACATGCTTCCGAAACTGCGCGCGCTGGTGTCAGAGTGGCAGCATCTGCAAGAAGAGGCGCGGCAAATCCACGGGCCGCCTTCCGGGCTGATCCGGCTCGGCGTCCTGACATCGCTCGGTGGCGTGCTGCTGACGCCGCTGCTCAACCTTGCGTGCGAGCGTCTACCCGAAATCCGCATCCATGTTCTGGAAGGTTTGACCGAACATCTCGACGAGGCGCTGACCAGCGGCCGGCTCGACATCGGTCTGCTCTACCACAACCGTCAGGTGCCATCGTCGACGGACGAGTCGCTCTTGCAGACGGATCTCTGCCTGATCGGCGCCGCAGGCGACAGCGTCACACTCGCAGATGCCATCGACTTCAACAAAGTGGCCAAGCTGCCGCTGGTGCTGCCCGCCGTACCAAATCGCATGCGCCTGCTGATCGATCAGGTGTGCCACGATCATGGCGTGACACTCAACGTCACCACCGTACTGGATGCTCTCGGCACATTGAAAGACATTGCCGCTTCGGGAAAGGCCTACACCATCCTGCCGCCGCACTTCGTCGCAACCGACATCGCCAGCGGCCGTCTGCAGGCGGCCCGCATCGTCAATCCGGCGATCACGCGGACCATCCTGCTGGCAAGCTCGGCATATTCCCCGATGGAGCGTGCAAGAAGCGAGGTCATGGAGCTTATTCGCGAGGTGATTTCAACTCTGGTGTCGTCAGGTGAATTGCCGGGTCAGCTCTGTCAGCCGATGAGGCACGTTGCGATTCGTGCCTGGTCCAATTCATCGAGGGCTCGTACTGCCAACGCCCGACGGCAGCAAAATCGCAGGGAGCCCCACGCCGAGAGCTTCCCGCTTCCGGGTGTGGGCGTTCGAACGCCCTAGTAGGTCAGTTCCGCAATCGTGATCCGGTTCTCCGAAGCCGGCCATGCGCGCGCGACAATCCGCTCCAGATTGAATAGCGCGGGGACAGCGCGACCCGCTTCCGCAGCCGGAAGCCGCACCGTCGTCACCGAATCGGTCGGCACGCCATGCTTCACGTCGGTGGGCTCCTTGCCGTCGAGCAGCACGATATCGCGCGGCAGGCCAAAGTATCCGCGCGGCCGCGACATCATTACGACTGCACCCGCTCCGGCGTCCGCGGCCGCCAGCGGTTTCGCCGCGCGCAGATGCACGACATCGGACGAACGTGGAAACGGCGAGCGATAGAGATGCGTGATCGGCGCACCTGGCTCGGTCAGCACCATTTCCAGATACCAGGTTGGGTCGACCTGCACCGGACCCCAGCGGCCATCGGCGCCAGTCTTCGAAGCGTGGATCGGACCTCCCATGCGCTCGCCGCTGTCCGGCGATACCCGATAAACTTCGACCGTCGCATCGCTGACCGGCCGATTGGTCTGCACACCGCCCGGCGTTCCCGTCACGAGACCGCTCAGCTTGACCTCGGTCTCCGGCGTGATCGCGATGCGCGTGGGTTCATGTCCGGCGATGAATTTGTAGATCTCGCGGAAGGCGCGCGGGGAAAATGCCGTCTCACGATGGTCAACCGCGCCGAGAACGAGATTGGTCGCACCCTTGAGCGCCGGACCTTCGAAGGTCACGCCGGTCGGCGTGCCCGGCTTGCCGACAAACCGGCCGTCCGGCTGGGCGTATTTATCCATGCCGTCGCTGCGCAGCGTCAGGAACGCGGTGCCTGCGGTGACTTCCGTATCGCCTGCGTTGAGCCCGCTCAGGAATGGCCCCTTCCCGTTGAACTCGCCGCCAAGACCGCTATCCCAGGCATAGACGCCATGATTTGGAACGCCGCACAGCACGGCGTGGCTGACGTCGCCGCTGCCGCCGTTCTTGATATAGCCCCGGATGGAATTGCCGCCGCGCGAATTGCCGACCAGCGCTACCCGCGCCGCGCCGGTGCGTTGCTTCAACGCAGTGATCGCTTCGCCAAGCTCGCGGCGCTGATCCTCGATCGAGGATCGTCCCTGCTGTGCGACGGCATCGTCGCTACGCGCCAGCGGATCGGTAAAATTGATGGCGAACAGGCGGTCGCGCGCGATGCCGTTGGATTCCATCCGCCACATCGTCGTCATCCACAGCGGCGCATGATCGCCATTGCCGTGCACGAACAGGATCGGCGGAACCTGTGCGGCGGCGGCTGGCGCGCTCGCCGTTTGCGCGACGGCCTGAAGTCCGAACCCGCCGGTTGCCAGCGGCAACGCCGCGATGCCTTTCAGAAACGTCCGCCGCGACCCGATCATGTGTCTCTCTCCCCGTGATTTTCTGTACCCTAACAGTCCTCCATGACGCATCAAGGCCTGTACCCACTGGACAGGTCCGGAGTTTAGCGGGCATCAATTCATCGAGATCGCCGCGAATCGGAGGCGCGACGCGGGCGCATCCCGCTCGCGCGGCGCGGCAACCGCGGACCACACCATGACCGAAACGCCGAAACGATCGATGTTCCCCGCGCAAGGTCTGGCGGCTCCCCTGCGCCATTCGATCTTCCGCCGGATCTGGCTCGCCAGCCTGCTCTCGAATCTCGGTCTCCTGATCCAGGGTGTCGGCGCGGCATGGGCAATGACGCAGATGACGTCGGCCGCCGACAAGGTCGCGCTGGTGCAGACCGCCCTGATGCTGCCGATCATGCTGATCTCGATGCCCGCCGGCGCCATCGCGGACATGTACGACCGGCGCATCGTCGCCCTGATCTCGCTATCGATCGCATTGACGAGCGCAACGGGGCTTGCCGTGCTGGCGTGGCTTGGACTGGTCACGCCGAATATCCTGCTTGCGTTTTGCTTCATCGTCGGCAGCGGCAACGCCCTGTTCGGGCCGGCCTGGCAAGCATCGGTGAGCGAGCAGGTGCCCATGGAAACCCTGCCTTCGGCGGTGGCCCTGAACGGCATCAGCTACAACATCGCGCGCAGCTTCGGCCCGGCGATCGGCGGCATCATCGTGGCATCGGCCGGCGCCGTCGCCGCCTTCGCCGCCAATGCCATCCTTTATGTTCCTCTGCTCATCGTACTCTTCCTGTGGCGGCGCACCACCGAGCCCTCGCGGCTGCCGCGCGAACAGTTGCGGCGTGCGATCATCTCCGGCGTCCGATACATTTCGAACTCTCCGTCGGTCCGCATCGTGCTCACACGGACGCTGGTGACCGGCATTGCCGGCGGTTCGATCTCCGCGCTGATGCCGCTGGTTGCCCGCGACCTGCTGCATGGCGGGGCACAAACCTACGGCATCATGCTCGGCGCATTCGGGATGGGCGCGGTCATAGGCGCGCTCAATATCGGCGCGGTGCGAAAATGGCTGAGTGGCGAGGCCGCGGTGTGCGCCTGCGCACTGATCATGGGCGCCGCGATCGCCGTCGTCGCCGTGAGCCGCGAACCCGTCCTCACGGCGGCGGCTCTGGTGGTCGCGGGATCGGTGTGGATGCTCGCGGTCGCGCTGTTCAATATTGGCGTGCAGCTCTCCGCGCCGCGATGGGTGGCGGGCCGCTCGCTGGCCGCCTTTCAAGCATCGATCGCCGGCGGCATCGCCGTCGGAAGCTGGGGTTGGGGCCATCTCACCGATGCCGTCGGTGTCGAGACGACGCTGCTGATTTCGGGCGCCGCCATGTTTCTCTCGCCGCTGCTCGGGCTATGGATCACCATGCCGCCGGTCGGCGGACGCAATGAAGCCGCCGATGTTCTCGCGGATCCCGAGGTGAGGCTCTCGCTCACCGGACGCAGCGGGCCTCTCGTGGTCGAAATCGAATATCGCATCGATCAGGACAACGCGCGGGCCTTTCACGGACTAATGCAGGAGGTTCAGCTCAGCCGGCAGCGCAACGGCGCCTATGGCTGGAGCATCGCGCGCGACATCGCCGATCCGGAAATGTGGATCGAGCGCTATCATTGTCCGACGTGGCTCGATTATCTGCGTCAGCGCAATCGCTCGACGCAATCGGAACGCGCGTTGCATCAGCGCGCGATGGCCTTCCACCTCGGCCCCGATCCGGTTCGCGTCCGCCGGATGCTCGAGCGGCCGCTCGGATCGGTGCGCTCGAAAGACGAATCGCCCGACCATGCCGCAGCCGAGGTGCTGCCGGCGTCGACGGCTGTCGGAAGCAGCACGTAGGGAATGCCTGAGTTCACTGGCCGTGCTCGGCCAGCGTCTTCGCGCAGGTCTTGCTGAGCTTGGCGCGATGCTCTTTCAGGCACGCCAGAACGACCATATCGCCGTCATTCATCTTGGAGCGGCAATGCCGCGCCACGTCACGCGCACATCCGGAATTTTGTTTCTCAACCGAGGTTTGCGCCGACGCCGTTGCGGTCATCACAAGAACGGGAAGAAGCGATAAAATGGCAGCAAATCGGATCATCGGAGAGGTCCATCAGTTCGGATAAAAATGGTTGGCGGTATCTGACCGTTTGATCGTAGCGGCAAATATTCCAGAAGAAACAGGCATTTCCAAGGGTAAGGCGTGCTCCCGTCACCCATTTGGGTGACGGCTTTACTGCCGTTTGGCTGCGGCATTCTTACACGGTGCACTTTTACCGGGTGTTAGAACAAACCGCGCATCATGATCGCGGTTCTACCGTGCTGCAACGAGGCAGACATGGATACGCATGAAAAGCGCAAGGCAGAGCGGGTCGAATTCTCCCACCGTTTTGAAGCTCAGATGATGAGCATCGATGGCACATGGCGGCGTGCCTGCGTCATTGAGGACGTCTCCAAAAGCGGCGCGCGGCTGACCGTCGGAGATTCGATCGAAGGTCTCAATCTCAAAGAATTCTTTCTGCTGTTGTCGTCGACAGGCCTTGCCTATCGCCGTTGCGAACTCGCATGGGTCAATGGTGAGCAGCTCGGGGTTCGTTTCCTGACCCACGCCGAAACGCAAAAGACCAAACGCAAGTCCGCGCAGCACGCATAGATCGCCATCGCGGCGCGCGGCGCCGATTTGACCGCGCCGCTTCCGGATGAGCGAGAGCAATCAGCGCGCGGGAAGTTTGGGAATTCGTTCGACAAAACCGTTGAAGCAGGCCAACCGCTCATCTTCTTCCTTGATAAAACGGCAGTCCTTAATCGCCTTTGCCTCAGGAGCCTTCGCCTTGGGCTGCGGCGCGATGACTGCGTCATAGCAATCCAGCCGGCCCTTGGATCCGTCCTCGATCTCGAGGCAGGCCTGCAATCTCACCGCTACCGATTGCGGCTTGGCGGGCGCCGCCCTTCGCGGCTTCACCTGCACCAGAGGCTTGCCACCAACCGTGGGAGGAGGACTTTGTGCAAAGGCCGTTGCGGGCAAAAGAATGGCCATCAGAACCAGAAGAAACTTCATGTTATTCCCCAAATCCCCGCAAGTGATTGAACCACGTATTTCGAAGCGGGATAAAACGCTCGACTAGCATGGTCCGGTTTGCGCCAAAAGCGGAATCCGGGGCGGCCGAATGAAGCGTCAAGACGGCTAGGGCGCCGCCGTCGGTTGCTTGATCCCGGTGTCATCAGGCCGACGCTTCCATAACCGTTCGAACAGCGGCAATAACCCCTGTGGCGTAATTAGAATTACAGCGATCACCACGATGCCATAGATGAAATAGTGCAATCCCGGCAACACGCCGCCGAGCTGGCCGCGCAGGATTTCACCGAGCGGGACCAGAAGAAGCGCTCCGAGCGCCGGCCCGAACGCGCTTCCCAGCCCGCCGACGGTGGCAAACAGCACGATTTCGATCGTGATGACCGGAGAAACCAGAAGATACGGATCTGCAAAGGTTAGGTAGCGAACGTAGGCCGTGCCGACGATCGACGCCAGCACCGCCGAAATCACCATCGCCGCGATCTTGTAGCGCAAAACATTCACGCCGATTGCGCGAGCGGCATTCTCATTGTCGCGGATCGTTCGCAGGTAATATCCCAGCGGGGCATTCAGGATCGCGACGTTGACGAGAACGCAGATGGCGGCAAGAAACAGCATCACCCAGAACGCGCCGTGACTTCCCCCGAACTGAAAATCGAGAAAATGTCCGGTATCGCGCGGCAGCAGCAGGCCCGACGCGCCGCCGAGGAAATCCCAGCCCTCCACAATAAGCCCGCCCATTTCGGCGAAGGCCAGCGTAATCAGCACGAACGAGAGATGGCCAAGCCGGAAGCGATAGTCGATCCACGCGATCATCGCGGCCAACGCCGCCGAGATCGCCGCCGAAATCAACAGGCCGAGCCACATGTTGATCCCGAGTTTCAACAACAGCGCGGTCGAGAACATCGCGCCGATCCCGATGAACAGGCTGTGGGCGAGCGATATCTGGCCCGCCATACCGCCAACGATATTCCATGACGACGCAAGAGCGACATAGACCAGCGACAGGATGACGATATGCAGGTAGTAGCTCGGCAGCACGAAAGGCAGCGGCACGGCCAGAGCGAGCACGCCCCACCACACGGGCGACATCAGAATCTTGTAGAACTCGCTCCTCATCGTGCAGCTCCCCAGGTCAGACCTTGGGGCCGGAACAGCATGATCAGGACAAAGATGCCGTAGGGCAGCAACATGCCCAGCGTATCCGAGAGATAAATCGTTCCGAACGCCTCCGAAATGCCGATGACCAATCCACCCAGCATGATGCCGACAAAGTTCGTCATGCCGCCGAGCACGACCACAAGCAGCGTAATCACCGTATAGCGCAGGCCCATCGTCGGCTGGATCGGCGTCCCCGGCAGCAGCAGCGCCGCCGCCACGGCCAGGATGCCGATGCCGAGCGCGAATGTCAGAACCTGGACGCGCCCGACATCGATCCCCGTCAGCGATGCGGCATGCGCGTTCTGATGCACGGCGCGGATCGACCGGCCGAAGTCGGTCGACCGCAACATCGCGTAAAGAGCGATCGCCAGGGCAAACGAAACGACGAAGGCGATGACGTGCGGCACCCGCATGACCACGTCGCCGAGAATCCACAACTTGGATTCCACGACCGATGGCGTACGCGCCGGCTGCCCGCCGAACACCATCAAAATTCCGTTCTGAAGCACTAGGCTGAGCCCAAGTGTCAGTTGCACGATCATCAAGAACTTGTACCCCACCATCGGGCGAAGCAGATAACGATAGACCAGCGCGCCAACTGCCATCATCACCGGAACAGTGATGATGATGGAAACATAGGGATCGAGCGACAGTGCGGAATACAGCGCCAGGCACATGAACATGCCGAGTGCGATGAAATCGCCGTGGGCGAAATTGACGACGCCGCTAACGCCGTAGACCAACCCCATGCCGAGCGCGAGCAACCCATAGGTGCTGCCGATCAGAAGGCCTTGCGTCAGGGCTTGAAGAAATTCATCCACATCGCTCTCCGCTCAAAGTCCGAGATAGGCGCTGCGCGTCCGCGGATCGTCCTTGATCGCATCGGCAGGCCCTTCGATCGCGACGCGCCCGCGCTCGAGAACGTAGCAACGCTGCGCATGACGCAGCGTTAGATTAAGATTTTGTTCGACGAGAAGGATCGTCAACCCGTCGGCATGGAGCTTGTCGATGATGCCGAAGATATACTGCACGAACAGCGGCGACAGACCGAGAGACGGCTCGTCAAGCATCAAAAGGCGGGCCTCCGCCATCAGCGCGCGGCCGATCGCCAGCATCTGCTGCTCGCCGCCCGACAGCGTGCCTGCGTCCTGCGACAGTCGCTCCTTCATACGGGGAAACAATTCCAGCACGTGCTCCATCTGACGCGCGCGGCCGGGGCGAGCGCGCCGGTTGATGCCGCCGAGCAGAAGGTTTTCCCGCACGCTCATCTCCGGAAAGACCAGGCGCCCTTCCGGCACCTGCACGATGCCGAGTTCGACGCGCTCACGCGGCGTCAGCGCCGTGATGTCTTTGCCTTCAAAAAGGATTCGGCCCGACATCGGCGCATACATACCCGAAAGGCTGTTGATCAGCGTCGTCTTGCCGGCGTTGTTCGCGCCAAGCAGGCCCACAATCTCGCCTGACGAGAGAGTCAGCGAGACATCCTGCAGCACAGGCACGCCGTTATATCCCGTAACGAGCCGCTCGATCTCAAGCATCGAGATGCTCTCCGAAATATGCGTCGATCACGTGCTGATCCTTGACGATCTCGCCGGGCGTTCCTTCCGCGATCTTCTCGCCAAAATTGATCACGACCATGCGCGTCGCCAGTTGCATGATCACCGGCATGACATGCTCGACCATCACGATCGTTACGCCCTGATTGTTGAGTTCGCGAACAACGGCAATCGGCTTGTCGGTTTCCGCCATGGTCAGCCCTGCCATGACTTCGTCGAGTAGAATGCAGCGGGGGTCTGTGGCGAGACACTTGGCAAGTTCCAGCAATTTCTTGTCCTGAAGTGAAAGCGTCAGCGGTGTCAGACGCTCCTTCCCTGTAAGACCGACGCGGCCCAGCATATGCGCGGCATAGTCGATCGCTTCCCGGATCGGCCGCCGCGTCAGCGCCGCCGTGGTAACCACGTCGAGCGTGGTCATGTCAGCGAACGTCTGCACGATCTGGAAACTTCGGATCAGCCCGCGCCGCACCAGCCGATCCGGCGAGACGCCGACGATGCTGACGTTATCGAACCGTACGTCACCGCTACTCGGCGACGCAAAGCCTGAAATCACGCTGAACAGGGTCGTCTTGCCTGCACCGTTCGGACCGATGATTCCAAGGATCTCGCCCTGAGCGACGGAGAAACTAACGTCGTTCAAGGCGATGAGCCCGCCGAACCGCTTGGTGACTTTCTCGACCTCGAGCAGAGCCACGGCTGAGCCTTACGCGCGCGGACGCGGCGTTGTCTGTGCAAATTCTTTCGGGAAGATCACCTGTTGCTGCTGGTCGGGCGTCCATTGAATGAACATGGCACTCCCGTCCTTCAACAAACGATCGTCCGCGAACTGCAACCCCTTCGGCTTGGCTACGTAGAGATTGGGATCGCCGAATGGAATGTTCACTTTCTTGAACGCATCGAGCAGCGCATCGCCTTCCAGTGACGCCGAGGTCTCCAGCACCTGCTGCAATACGCGGCCTGCCTGGGCGTACTGGATCGCGCCTTGTCCGATACGGCTCAGCTTGGCGACGTCGCGCAGCTCTGTGATGACTTTCTGCATGGAGTCGATCTTTGCGCCGGGGCTGAAGCCGGTCATGCCGAACAGGTTGTGGGTCAGAACCGCCTTGCCGATTTCAGGACCGAGGTCCTTCCACAGCGACAAATCAGAATAGCCGCCGGTGCCGCCGCAGAAAATACTGCCGTGATAATTGAGGTTGTAGCGTGCCTGATGCAGCAGGATGCCGTCGCGCGGCGTCACCAGGCCGACCACGACATCGGGCTTCAACGAACGGATCCGGACCATCGCAGAGGTCTGATCCTGCGCACGGATATCGAGCGGCGCTTCGCCGATGATCTTGATGCCGCTGGCCTTGAGCTTCTCGGTCAGGAATTTATTGACCTGCTGACCCGCCTCATAATTCGAGTAACCCATCACCGCAGTCTTGATGTCGAATTTTTCCGCGTCACGCAAAAATACGACGAAGTCGTGCATCGACTGGGCATAGCCGCGATCATAGGGGTAACCCAGCGTGAACATGTAGTTCGAATGCGATCCGCCCGCCCAAACCGAGAGGGTCGGCATCTTCAGTTCATCGAGTACCGGCGTCAGCGCGAGCATTTGTGCGCTGAGAATGGTGCCGGTAAGAAGCTGAACTTTTTCCTCGGTGATCAGCCTGCGCGCTTCGGTCGCAGTCCGCGCGGGCTGACTGGTGTCGTCCGCCTGGATCAATTCGATCTTCGCGCCGCCCTTGCTCTTGATGCCGCCTTCCGCGTTGATTTTCTTGATAATGTATTCAAACGCCGGCTGCCCTTCCTGAGCGTAGGCTGCGAGGCCACCGCTCATTGAGTTGATGACGCCTATTTTGATAGGGGCGGCTGCGGCGCCGGCACTGCGAATCCAGGGGGCAGCGACCGTTCCGGCCATCAGGCTGGCCGTACCGATACCGAATGAGCGTCGGGTAATGGACATGGGCGTTCCTCAATCTGTTTTTATAGTTTCGTAGTTTTAAGCCATGCGCGGCGTTCTTATACGCTACGTTTGGTGGATACCCCAACTGACCGGGCTCGGCAAACCTGTCAGGTTGCGAAAGGTATCTTGGCAGCCGGTAATGTCGCAGGGGAAGCGGCCAAGCGGAAACGCACAGAGATCACAGCCGCGATGGCGCGCGACAAATCGAAGCGCATCGCGCAGACCTAAGCGTCACCTGATTCACAGGCCGCGCACTTTTCGTAGCAAGCCGTCGACACTTGGCGATGCCAGCGCGTGTTGCCGTGGAATTCAAATGCGGCGGCACTTGCCAACGGCGCTGCTGCGAAGCAATGGGGAGAGGGCGATCGTCCGATTTCGTGGTCCAAATGGCAGACTTATATCAGTTGCGGCTCGCACCGCTGCTCTGTGATTTCCCGCACGGAGACTTGTCGCAAGATCGCTTACGTCTCCTCTCACCAAACAGAGGAGCAAACCATGGCTTATGCTTATGGCACCATTCTCGAAACCCGCGCCTTGACGGACGCAGAACTCGCCAGCGTGTCCGGGGGATTGTTTTCCGAGATCGTCGGTGCGATCGCCGTAGCGGTGGCAGACGCCTATGCCTCGGGCGCGATAAAGGCCGGATGCCTCATGACGCCGGAGGGCGCCTTTACAGCTTGCCCAAAGACGCCACCAAAAACCTGACCTTGTCGGATCGGCGGGCGCGCTGGTGCCGCAAACAGGACTCGAACCTGTGACCCCGTCATTACGAATGACGTGCTCTACCAACTGAGCTATTGCGGCGGACCATGCGGTGCATTCGGACATAGCCCGGCGCACCGACCTTCTGATATCGGGCACGGCGCTGGTTTGCAAGAACCCGCCCGAGACCCGATCATCATGCTCCCGACGCGTGCCGGCAGCCTGTCACACGATCAGCCACCCCAGCGCGACAGGAACCCGCGCCATCCCCCAGCCTGACGCGCGCCCGGGGCGATTTGTTCAGCAAATTCATCGTTTTCGAGGCCGTCACCGACCCCCGGATCATCTGGCGCGCGAACGATCGGGATTACCGTGGGGACGATGGGCGCGGCCCCCTTGCCTAAGTCGGTTCGTGATCGAAAGATCGGCGGAGCCGCAGCCGCCTCGACCGGCGCGGAGACAGCTTCTGGCAGTGGCGATTCGACGGCCGGTTCCATCGGCGAATTGTCCTGAGCGGCGGCGGGGGCGAGCTCACTGGGCGCCGCGGGCAACGCTTCAACGCGCGGCGGTTCGCTCACCTGTTCCGGGAATTCTGCCTCCACCACGGCGGACTTATCCGACGGCAGCGCCGCGAGCGGCGTCTGCCACTGGAAGGCGTCGAGCCGCCCGGTCACCGGCGATACCGGGCGCCAGCGGTCAGACACATATCCATCCGCGGTCCAGACCGGATCGTGCAGCGCGCGCACGGCACGCAGCGTCCAGGCCCGCGCACGGCCGCTATCGCCATGCTCGCTGCGCTCGATTTCCGACATCAGCATCGCGACACGTTGCGTCGGCGCCGCGACCAGCGGCTCAAGCGCTTCGCGCGCACGGGCGAACTCGCTGGCATCGATCGCCGCCCGCGCGATTGCCAGCGCGCTTTCCGGATGACCAGTGACTTTTGCGGCCAGCGTCTCGACGCGCACCAGCCGCTGCCGCGCCGAATCGCCGAGCCTGACATGGGCATAGGCATCGGCGAGATCGGGATGCGGCTGCGCCAGCCAGGCGGTTTCGACGATCCGCATCGAACGCCGGATCTGATGTGCCTCGCTCTGATACTTGCTCGCAAGCACCGCGGCAGGTATCAGCGTCGGCGCGAGCTTCACGGCTTCCATCACAGTGTCGCGCGACAAATCGCGATCTGACCCTTCGAGCTCCAGCGCCCGCGCGGTCAGCAATACACCGCGCTGACGGCGATACAGCGCCTTGTCTATCAGTCCCGAGGAAAGATTATTGTCGAGGATGGCAAGGGCCCCGGCCCAGTCGCCTCCCGCGCAACGAAAACCGAGTGCTGCCTGCGACGCCCATATCGATGAGGGCGAATGTTTCAGCGCCTCCTCCGCGATAGTCACTGCCGCCGCCGGATCGTCGGCACGCTGCGCCTCGATGAAGAGTCCGCGCAAACCAAGCAACCGCGTGTCCGCGCGTTCGGCCATGGCACGGAATGCGCGCTGCGCGCCCTCGCGATCGCCGTCAAGTTGCGCGGACTGGGCGTGCAACAGCAGTGCCAGCGGGTCATGCAAGGCCAGCCGCCGGGCAACCTCGGCATGCGAGCGCGCGGCCGCAGCGTCGCCGTGACCGATCGCCAGCAATCCATGGGTAATCGCGTGGCGGCCCCGCGCGTGCAGGCGTTCGCGGCGTGCGCGCCGGATGCGTTCGGGGGTCCGCCACAGGCCACGCACGATCGTCCACGCAAGCAACACCGCGACAACGAGCAGGCCCAGCAGCAGCGCAAACACCCACAGCGGCGGCGAGGCGCGCCAACCGCCCCAGGTCATCACGACATTGCCAGGCTGATCGGCAACCCAGGCGGCGCCAGATGCCGCGAGCGCAATCAAAACAAGAAACAGGATGATGCGAAACATCAGGAACCTATTGTGCCGGTTTGGTCAGCGCCGCCATTGCGTCGGCTGCGAATTGACGGGACACGGCCAAAGCGGCATCGCGCGCATCGGCCTTGGCGATCCAGGACCCGGCAGCGGCGCGATCGGCCGGGGGCAGTGCATTCAATCCCCCCCGCGCAGCGGCAATGTCGTTGTGCAGGGCCGATGCGGTGATGCGCGCAACGACCGCATCGGTGGAATCTCCCACAGTGGCATCGGTGCGCTCGATGCGCACCAGCCGCGCAGCACCCGCCTGCAAGCGATTCACAATTCCCGTGCTGGTCGCGGCAACGACTGGCGCCGGCGTGAGCTTGGGAACGATCGCAAGCAATTCACGGCACAGCACGTTGGCGCTTGGCACGCCCGAACTCGCGAACATCTCCAGCGGCTTCAGTGCGCTGGGATCGGTGGCCAGCGATTTCGAAGCCGCCAGGATTTCACCGTAGGGCTCGCCGTGCCGCACCGAAACATTCAGCAGCGTCGCGGCCACGACGCGGCGAAGAGGCACGTCATCGGCCGGGGTGGACTTGTGCTCAGCTGTCTCGGCGGTCAGCGCTCGCGCAGTACGCTCGATCTCGGCGATCCGCGCGTTGATGGCTGAAAGATCCGGTACACTGGCGGCGTCGCGCGGCGCCGAAGTCACGTCCTTCACCGCCGCAGCCAGCTTGTCGGACTGACCGCGGGCTGCCGCTAGTTCTCCACGCAAGGATGCAACGGATTTTTCCAGAGTGTCGATGCGCGCAGCGGCGGCCGGATCGGGTGCCGAAACTGCGGGTTTCCCGGCCCTCGACTCCACACTGGCGACGCGGTTTGAAAGATCACCGAATTCTGCCTGACTTACTTGCGGCGCGGACGATAAAGACGGCCAGCCTGCAAGCCACGCACTGCCGACCACAAGCGCAGCAGCGAGTGCGCCTGCGATTGCCGAAATCGCGGCCGATGAGGCGCGCGACGCCGCGAGCGGAGGAACCGGCTGTTCGCCGACGGATGGTTGATCGTCAGCCGTCTTGCCCGCATCTTCGGAGCCGGCATCATCAGCCGCTCTGGAAATTTCGTTCGCCTGGAGGTCGATGGTTGGAGGCGAGCGCTTCGGCCGGCTCCCTTCCTGCGACGCCTCGTCGTGCCTGTCATCGGCCATCGTCAGGGTTCCTCATTGCGGCGACATACATTACCAGATTCAAGACCTCTCTCCTTACCGCTATAATGGCCGCAACGCACGATCCAGCACCTCAAACAATGCATTTTCGTCCGGGCCGCGCGCCGCCGCGACCCGGGGCGCGCCGGCGTCACGCAGAATCGAGGCCACCGCATCGGAGATGCAGCACTGCAGGATCGCCAAAGCCGAAATTTCGACTCCCCCGACCCGCACCGCTTCCAGAAATGCGCGGGCGCTGCGTCGCGAGTAGTGAAGTACCGCTGCGATCCGATGCGCTGCAAACGCATCACAGACCTCGCGAGACAAGTTCGCCACCGGTGCCATCCGGTAGCTCGTCGCTGTCACCACATCGAAACCGCGATCGCCCAACTCTCCGGCGAGATCACGTGAAAGATCGGCACCGGCCAGATAGAGTACCGTTGCCGCCTTCGTGAGAGTTTTCGCGCGGACACTCTTCACCATCAGGTCGCGCAACGCCGCCGCGTCCCCGCCTGCTGCGATCACGTTCTGAAAGTTGGCCTGACGCGCGGCTTCAGCCGTATGTTCCCCCACGGCAAAAACCGGAAGCTTCAACAGCGACTCCCTGACCGGATTGCCGGCGAGTGCGCGCAGCGCGTTGGCGCTGGTCACGACAACCGCGCCAACGCGCGCATCCGGGTCTACCTCGAAAGCAACCGGCTCAAACCGCAGCATCGGCGATAGCAGAACCTCGAACCCCTTCGCACGCAATGCCGCCGCGGTAACCTCGTTATCCGGCTCCGGGCGCGTGACAAGAAGAGCCACTCGTCACGCTCCCGCGAACAACGTGAAGAATTTTTCACCGGCGCGCTCGCGCAATTCACGCGCGGCATCCGTGCCGAGTGCGGCTGCGTCCGCCCGCGCACCGTCGCGCGTGGTCTCATAAGACTCCTTGCCGTCGGGAGAAATGATGAGACCGCTAAAATGGATGCGATCGCCATTTACACGGCAGTGGCCGCCGATCGGCGTGCGGCAGGAACCATCCAGCAGCGCAAGAAAGCTTCGCTCGGCGCTGAGCGCAACCTCTGTATCGGCATCGCCAATCGCCTTCACGAACGCATTGGTGCGATCGTCGTCGCGGCGCGACTCGATCGCGATGGCGCCTTGCCCGACCGCCGGAAGGAATTCGTCGACCTCGAAAATCCGCGTCGCCCTGCCCTGCAGACCGAGCCGCTTCAACCCGGCCAGCGCCAGCAGCGTCGCATCGGCCTCTCCCGCAGCGAGCTTGCGCAATCGCGTTTCCACATTGCCGCGGATGACATTCACCTTCAGATCCGGCCGCAGCCGCAACACCATGGCCTGACGCCGCAACGATGCGGTGCCGACAACGGAGCCCGCCGGCAATTCGCTCAAGGACGCGGCGCGCGGGCTGATGAAGACGTCGCGCACGTCCTCGCGCGGCAGGAACGCCGACAGCCATGTGGCATCGGGCAGAAAGGTCGGCACGTCCTTGGACGAGTGCACGGCGAGGTCGATGCTGCCGGCCAGCAGGGCTTCTTCGATCTCCTTGGTAAAAAGTCCCTTGCCGCCGACATCGAACAGCGGCCGGTCCTGAATGGCATCGCCCGAGGTATGGATCGTCTTGATCGCGATCCGCTCCGGTGCGACCTGATGCGCGCGCGCGAGCCGGTCGCGCACTTCGTGGGCCTGCACCAGCGCCAGCGGACTGCCCCGGGTGCCGATCGTTGCCAGAATGCCTGTCTCACCGGAGGATTGCACGCCAAGACCTCGTAATGCTACGCCGTGAAGAGAGGGAAACGCTGGTTTGCCCGATAACGCAAGGGCCCAAATTGGGGCAAGGAAATCTGGATACGACGCCGATGCTGGTGCTGGGGATTGAGACCACCTGCGATGAAACCGCAGCCGCCGTGGTCGAGCGCCTGGACGACGGCAGCGCCCGGATTCTATCCAACATCGTGCGCTCGCAGACCGAGGAACACGCCCCCTATGGCGGCGTGGTTCCCGAGATCGCGGCGCGCGCCCATGTCGATCTGCTCGACGGCATCGTCGCCAGCGCGATGAAAGACTCGGGCGTCGATTTTCCCCGGCTGTCCGGGGTCGCGGCCGCCGCCGGCCCAGGACTGATCGGCGGCGTGATCGTGGGGCTGACCACGGCCAAAGCCATCGCGATGGTCCATGACACACCGCTGATCGCGGTCAATCACCTCGAAGCCCACGCGCTGACGCCTCGGCTCATGTGCGCGCTGGCATTTCCCTACTGCCTGTTTCTCGCCTCCGGCGGCCATACCCAGATCGTCGCGGTGCTCGGTGTCGGCAACTACGTTCGCCTCGGCACCACGGTCGACGATGCCATGGGCGAAGCTTTTGACAAGGTGGCGAAGATGCTCGGCCTGCCCTATCCCGGCGGTCCGCAAGTGGAGCGCGCCGCGGCCGATGGCGACGCCAAACGATTCACCTTTCCGCGTCCGATGCTGGGACGCCCCGACGCCAACTTCTCGCTGTCCGGCCTGAAGACCGCCGTTCGCAATGAGGCCAGCCGCATAATGCCACTGGAGCCGCAGGATATCAGCGACCTCTGTGCGGGCTTTCAGGCCGCCGTGCTGGAATCGACAGCGGATCGCTTGAGCGTCGGACTCAGGCTTTTTCAGGAGAAATTCGGCACGCCACGCGCGCTGGTCGCGGCTGGCGGCGTCGCCGCCAATCAGGCGATCCGTGGCGCGCTCCAGAATGTCGCCGCGAAAGCGCAGACCACGCTTATCATTCCGCCACCTGCACTGTGCACCGATAATGGCGCGATGATCGCGTGGGCCGGCGCCGAGCGACTGGCGGTGGGAATGGTGGATACGCTCGAAGCGCCGCCGCGCGCGCGCTGGCTGCTTGACGACAATGCCACCGCGCCGGCCGGGTATGCCAACACCCGCGCCGGATTTTGAATAGGCCGCCGCGATGACAGCCCTCAACCGCGTTTCCGTGATTGGTGCCGGTGCATGGGGCACGGCGCTCGCCGGCGTAGCCGTCCGCGCGGGGCGCGAGGTGACGCTGTATGCGCGCGATGCAGCGATGGCGGCGGCGATCTCGGCAACGCGCGAAAATCCACGGCTTCCCGGCATTCCCGTCGATCGCAGCATCGCTGTCACCCACGACATCGCCACTGCTGGTCGCGCCGACATCATTGTGATCGCGGTCCCTGCGCAAAACTCGCGCGCGGCGATCGCGGCGCTGGCCCCTCATCTCGCCGCAGGGACGCCTGTCATCACCAGCGCCAAAGGCATCGAGCACGGCACGCATCAATTCATGACCGAGGTGATCACCGAGGCCGCGCCGCTGGCAACGCCTGCGATTCTGTCCGGACCGAGTTTCGCCAGTGACGTCGCACGCGGCCTGCCGACGGCGGTGACACTGGCAGCGAGCGATGAATCAATGGCGGTCACGCTGGTGCGCGCGCTAGGCTCGGCCACCTTCCGGCCCTATCACACGACAGACGTGCGCGGCGTCGAGATCGGCGGAGCGGCGAAGAACGTACTCGCCATCGCGGCGGGGATCGTCGTCGGCAAACAATTGGGCGCGTCCGCACTGGCGGCATTGACGACGCGCGGGTTCAGCGAACTGGTACGGCTCGGCCGCGCCTGCGGCGCGCGCGGCGAAACGCTTGCAGGACTCTCCGGCCTCGGCGATCTGCTCCTGACGTGTTCGAGCCCGCAATCCCGTAATTTTTCGCTGGGCGTTGCGCTCGGGCGCGGCGAACGTCCCTCGCGCGACAAATTGAGCGAAGGCGAATTCACCGCGCCGGTACTGGTCGAATTGGCAGCGGCGAAAAATGTCGATATGCCTGTCGCAGGCGCGGTCGCGGCGATCCTCAGTGGCCAACTCACGATCGATGCGGCGATCGAAGGTCTGCTGACGCGGC
>JBEPUM010000027.1:0-27393 GCA_041691515.1 Pseudomonadota bacterium
GTAGACGACGGACTCGACCGATATCGCGTTGATCTCGGCATGCAGCGGAATCGCCATCGCTTCCACCGAGGCATCACGCAAGATTTTCTTGTAAGCGCCAGTGGTACCGGAAGTCATCATGATGTGACTTCCGGGATGCGCGGTCCTGTCGTGGATTTCCAGTACCGCTGGCTGCGTGTCTGCGCACCCGATACTGCCGGGCACGCGGATCACACGCGCGACATCGACGCCAAGTCGCGATGGCAAAGTTCGCTGCTCAGCGCTCGACGTAACGACGCATCCAATGTTGCGAATGCCCGACTTGCCGATGTCTTCCGCCTCCCTGACCGCCAGGGTCGTCACGCCCAAGCCGCGCAAGGCCAACAAAAAAACCCACCCGTCGGCCAGATTCTCGACATCGATGACGGCTACCGATTCGCGTGGCAGATGCCATTGCGCGAAATACTCACGCGCGACGTCGATGCGTCGCGCGAAGTCGGTGAAGCTACAGATAACGCCGTTGTAAACGACCGCCGTTTTGCCGGGCGTTTGACGCGCCTGTTGAATTATTGCGGAAATGACCACGATCGATCGAGAGTCCTCAGAACGAAAGCGCGCCCAACGCTTGCACGAGCTTTTGCTTCTGGGCAGTGTCGGTCATCGGATAGGTCTCCAGCCATTCGCGAGCGGAGAAATCGGGCTGCAATGCCCGGATCTCCTCCGCCTCCCAAGCGGCGGCCGATTTATCGCCCGCTGCCACATGCAAGGCCGCCATGTACACATGCGCCTCGAGGCTCGCGGGATTGCGCGCCAGCGCGTACCTGAGGTTGATCCCGGCCTGCTCGAGGTCACCGAGAAAAAAATACGCGCGACCAAGCAGCAAGAAATAGAGATAGCCCGCCTGGGGATCGAGCCGCAATGCCGTGCGTAACAACGGCACGGTTTCCGCTGGGCGCCCGATGTAGGTGTAGACGCCGCCCATCAGCGCGTAGCCATCCGCGAACGATGGAAAGAGCCGTACGGCGGTCGCAAGGTACTGCAGCGCGTCATCGTGCTGGCGCCGCTCCACGTTGACGAATGCCAGCACCCAGTACGTCTCCGCGCCATCGGGATCCATTTGATAGGCGGTCCGCGCCATCTCGAATGCGCGGTCAAGGGCGGCGTTACCGTCGCCGGTCCATCGGTTGCGATAGTCCGCGGCGTAAGTCAGCGCGACCCCCGCATACGCGCGCGCGAAGGCGGGGTCCAGCGCGATCGCACGGCTGAACATTTCGCGAGCGGTCTCGTTGTCCGCGCGTTCGCGCACGAGCAGCGATGACTGCCCGCGCTGGAAATATTCATAGGCTTCCAGGTTGCGCGTGTAGCGCTGCGCCACGCGCCGTAGTTCAGCCTCGCTGACCTTCGCAGGCAGCGTCTGCAATATCCGGGTCCCGAGCTCCTCCTGGACTGCGAAGAAGCTGCTCAGCGGCCGGTCGAAACGTTCGGACCACAGTTGCTGTCCCGTCACTGCGTCGGTGAGATGGACTTGAAGTCGCAGGCGCTCGTCGACGCGCTGCACCGAACCCGACACGAAATAGCGGATCGGCGGGGCGTTGGCCGGCGGCTCGCCACCTGCCTGGTTGCGCGGCGGCGCGATGGCGATCACCGCCAATCCGGCCACCTTCGATAGATCCGTCAAAAGGTCCGCCGTCATTCCTTGCGCGAGCAGTGCCGCTTGCGGGTCGTCGCCCAGCGCCTCGAACGACCGGATGGCGACAGTCGGTTGCGCTGCGCCATTCGCTTCCTCGCTCGACATCGGCGCCTGCGTTGGCGAGGCGATCGAAGTGCGCTCACCCTCGAGCCGCCAAAAACCGGCCACCGCGAGCATCAGTAGCGCGATGCCCACGCCTGCCGTCCACCGAACGCGTTGCATGCGCTCGACCGGCAAGGGTTGCGAACTCGCCGCCACCGGAGCACAAGCGATCTGCTCGCCTCTTTTCACGTTCGCGACCAGCCGATAGCCTCCCTTCGAGATCGTCTGGATATAGGCCGGTTTCTCCGGCGCGTCCCCGAGCGCCTTGCGGAGCTTGATGACGACCTGGGTGAGGGAGTCGTCACCCACGACTATGCCGGGCCATGCGGTCGACAGCAACTCGTCGCGGCTCACGACATGGCCGGCCCGAGCCACGAGGTGCATGAGAACGGACATGGCCTTCGGCTCGAGCTTGAGCGTGCCGGACGCGGACGAAAGCTGATTCAGTTCAGGCTCGACGATCCACTCGCCGACCTGCAGGCGCTCGTTGCCCGATTCAACAGGGAATTCAATGCCGACGGGCATGGTTCGCACTCGGGGTTACGTCAATCCATCGTGCCGGATTATGCGGTCTTGCGCATCCTTCGCCAAAACGTAGCCGTTTCTTCGGGTTTTTTTGCCGGCGGTCGCCTTCAATGACCTCTCTACTCGACCAGGAGGTACCCATGAAGCGATTTATCGTCGGTGCGATCGTGCCGCTGTTGGCGGTTTTGCAGTTGTCGACGGCGGTCGCGCAGCAGAAATTCGTCGTCACGCCACTCATCGAAAAGAAGGTAACCGAGCTGCCAACGGGACCGCTCTTCTGGCGGATCGAGAACTTCGCCACGCTTTCGCAGGCACGGGGCGCCGCCGGACCGTACGCGCTGGCGGCCGAGTCCGCGGGCAAAGCATGGCTGTTCACGCTCGGCCCTGCGGGCGGATCGTCGGACGGCGGTACCAAGGTCGCCGAAGTCGGACCGATCGCTCCGGTCGTGGCGACGCAGTACCTGCTGCGGATCAATGAGGGAAGCGGCCCTCCCGGCAGCGCAACGTCCGTGCACAGCCATCCCGGGTCCGAAGCGTTCTACGTGCTGAGCGGCGAGACGAGCAGCCGTACGCCCAACGGCGTGAAGCGCATCGCGGCAGGCGAATTCGGTGCCGGCAATGCGGCCGATACGCCGATGCAGGTGTCGAGCAGCGGCGCCACGGACTTGCAGTCGCTGGTGATGTTCGTCGTGGACGCCAGCAAGCCGTTCTCGACACCGGCCGCACTTCAGTGACTTCGACGATTCGCGCCCGGTGATGCTGGCGGTGCCTGCAGGGATTTCGCCAGCGTCGATTTGCCGACGCGCGTCAGATCGCCCGCGCGTCCCGGGTCATTTCGATGAGTGCACGAATCGCCGCCCGGTAGCCCGCCGGTCCCATTCCGGCGATGACCGCCGTGGCGACTCGCGAGACATGCGAGTGATGGTAGATGTCCTCGCGGCGATGGATGTTCGAGATGTGCACTTCGATGATCGGTCCGGGAAACATTTTCAGCGCGTCCAGGATCGCGATCGACGTGAATGAATAGGCGGCGGGATTGATGAGGATGCCGCTGGCAATGTCGATCGCCTCGTGGATCCAGTCGATCAGCTGGGACTCACTGTTCGACTGGCGGAATTCGATGCGCCGTTGTCCCGCTTCACTCCTGCATTGTGCTTCGATCTCGCCCAGGGTCGTCGTTCCATAGATTTCCGGTTCGCGCTGCCCCAGGCGATTGAGGTTGGGTCCATTGAGGATGTAGATCGGCTTGTCCATGTGCTTGTCAACGTCAGAGTTCATCGGAAGCCGCTAGCCCTTGTAGCCCATCACGCGCGGCAGCCACAGGATGGTGTCGGGCACGAACGTGATGATCGCAAGCACCACGATCGCCATGGCGATGAAAGGCGCGCTTTCGCGAACGATTACCATCAGCGGTTGCCTGGTCATGTTGGCGACGACGAACAGCAACAGCCCAAACGGCGGCGTCAGGAGGCCGATCATGATGTTGACGACGACCACCACGCCGAAGTGCACGAGGTCGATGCCCAGCAGCTTGGCGGTGGGGATGAGGATCGGCACGATGACGAGCAGGATCGTCGAGCCCTCGAGCAGGCATCCGAGCGCCAGCAGGATGGCATTGACCAGCAGCAGGTACATGATCGGCGTCAGGTGAAAGCCGGTGATGAAGTGCTGGACCGACAACGGAATGTTCTCGATCGTCACCACGTAGTTGAACACCAGCGCCCCGGCGATCAGCATGCCGACCGACGTGCTCGACTTCGCGCTGGACAACAGCACGTCGTAGAGCTGTTTCCATGACAGCGATCGATAGATCAGCGACGAGGCGAGCAGCGCATATCCGGCGGCCGCGGCGGCGCCTTCGGTGGGTGTCATCACCCCGCCATAGATGCCCACCAGCAGCACCACCGGGAGCATCAGCGCCGGAAAGGCTTCCAGCGTGATTTTCGGCATCTCGCGCAACGGCACCGGAGGTTCCACCGGATAGTTCCTGCGACGCGCGATCACCGAATTGATGACCATGAACGCCACGCCGAGCATCAGCCCCGGTATCACGCCGCCCAGGAAGAGATAGCCGATGGACGTATCCGACACCAGCGCGTAGATCACCATCGGAATCGATGGCGGAATGATCGGCCCGATGATGGCCGCCGACGCCGTGATCGCGCCGGCGTACCCGATCGGGTACCGGTTGCCGCGCGTCATCATGCCGATGATGACCTTGCCGATGCCGACCGCGTCGGCGATCGCCGAGCCCGACATACCGGCGAAGATGATGTTCGCGACGACGTTGACGTGACCGAGCCCGCCGCGAAAGCGTCCCACGAGAACGAGGCAGAATTTAAGCAACCGGTCGGTGAGACTGCCGGTATTCATCAGGTCGGCCGCCAGAATGAACAGCGGCACCGCCAGCAATACGTAGCTGTTGAAAAGGCCGTTGAGGATCTGCTCGGCGGCAGTGCCCAGGTCGAGTCCGGACACCAGCAGGTAGAACACCGAGGCGCCGATCATCGACAGGCCGATCGGC
Source organism: Pseudomonadota bacterium (assembly GCA_041691515.1). Lineage (GTDB taxonomy): Bacteria > Pseudomonadota > Alphaproteobacteria > Rhizobiales > Xanthobacteraceae > Nitrobacter. Next base: position 4,821 of record JBEPUM010000027.1, read on the forward strand.
AATCCCAGGATCGCCAACGCCACCAATACGATAATGCAAAGCGCGAAATGGCTGGGCATCATCGCGGCTCGCCGTCAATCGCAACGATCGCCGCGGCATCTGCCTCCGTGAGCTCCCTGACGAGCAATGCCAGCCACGCCAGGCGTAGGTGCTTGACAATGCATGCGACCGAGAAAATCACGTAAATCGAATACAGCACGTCAAACCGCATGTGGAGGTAGGCCGAGTGCTCGCGCTTCATGAAGGTCACGTAGCCCCACGTGGCGGGCAGCGAGATCAGCAGGAGAACGACCAGCGCGATGCTCGATATTACGGTGAATGCCCTGCGCGCTGGCACGGGCACCGCCCCGTAGACGATGTCGAAGCGGATTTCCTCGCGGTCGGACAGGATGAAGGCCGCGCCCCACAGCACCACCCACACCCAGCACAGCACGGTCACTTCCTCGGACCAGCCGAGCGGCTGGTTCAGCACGTAGCGAAACACGATCTGCAGCAGGAACGAGACGAACATCGTGCCGATCAGCAGTACCGCTACGTCGTTCGCCCGCCGCTGGAGCCACCGTCCAACCGCACGCAGGTTCTTTGACATTGTCGATTCCCCGATGCCTTCACCGCACGGAAGGCACAGCGCGCACGTCCTATTCCCTGCTGTGCCGGCCGTTCCTCGAACGGCCGGCATAACCGGGGAGTCAGGCGGAAAGCTGACGGAGGCTCAAGTCAGCGCGTTGATTCGCTCGAGCGCGCCTTTCGGCCAGTCCTGGCCGTACTTGTCGATGTATTTTTTCTGGGCATAGGTGCGGAACGCATTCAAGTCGGGTGTGTAGACCTTCTTGCCTTCCTTCTTGAAGTACTCGACGACATCGGCTTCCTGCTTGTTGAACTTGGTCGTGTAGTCGCTGATGGACTTCTCGGCGGCAGCCTGGAACTTGGCCTGCTGCGCGGGCGACATCGCATCCCAGATCTTGGTGGTGACCACCATGACGTCGTATCCCACCACGTGGCCCGTGAGCACGAACTGCGTCGTCACTTCATCGAACTTCATCAGCTTGCTCAACAGCAGCGGATTGTCCTGGCCGTCGATCGCACCGGACTGCAACGCCGTGTACACCTCGGCGAAAGCCACAGGCGTCGGATTGACGCCGATCGATTCGCCGAGGAATTGCCAGAATTCGCCGGGCGGCATCCGCAGCTTGATCCCCGCGAGATCGGCAGGGGTGCGGATTTGCTTGTCAGGCTTGAGGTTGATGTTGCGCGTGCCGAAATAAACGGGCGTGATCACCTGGATGCCGAGCTTGTCGCGGGCAATCTTGATGAACTCGCGTCCGACGTCGCTCTTGAAGGTCTTGTTAAGGTGTTCGACATCGCGAAAGAGGTACGCGGATGTCATCAGCGACCACTCGGGCACCTGCTTCGAGATATCCGCGGGCGCCAGATTGCACATCTCGAGATTTCCGCGCTGCAGGGCGACGAGCTCGGTGCCCTGCTTGAACAGCGTGTTGTTCCAGTACGGCTCGACGTCGAAACCGTCGCCCTTGATGGCGGCCGCAAAGGCCTTGTATCCCTCGGCGCGCAGGTCCTGCTCGGTAAAGGCGCAGCTGAAACGCAGCTTGGTGCCTGATTGCGCATGCGCCTGCGGCAGCGCGCCCAGCGCAAGCATCGAAGCGCCGGCGGCAAGCACCGAACGGCGCGTGAACGTGGATTTCATCGTCATCTCCTCCTCGTGGGGTTTCTCGTCGTTGCCTGCCGCAGCTACCCGATCGGCCGGCATTTGTCCGCGGTCAGTTGGCAGATTATTATATAAAACGCAAATCGTATGATAATATTTTTACGTCAAGGGGCTTTGGCAATGAGCAAGGCGGGAATCTGCGCGGCCACGCCACCCAGGTCGGCGCAACCGGCGTTGTTGATGGCATTGGATTGGACTGAAAGTGATCGACGAACCGGAAAGCGCGACCGTCGGCGAGCTGACCTATCGGCGCATCCGCGCGGACATCGTGCTGGGGCGCCTGTCTCCCGGGCGGAAGCTGATCCTCGAGCGCATGAAGGGCATCTACGGCACGAGTGTCAGCACGCTGCGCGAGCTTTTCAACCGGCTGGCCTCCGAGGGCCTGATCGCTGCCGAGGGCTCGCGAGGATTCCAGGTCATGTCGATTTCGCCGTCGAACCTGCGCGAGATCGCCGCGATGCGCCAGCTCCTCGAGCGTCATGCGCTGCGCGAGTCATTCGAGCGCGGCGACATCGAATGGGAAGGTCGCGTCGTCGCCGCGCATCACAAGCTGGCGTCGATGGAGCGGCGGATGAGCGCCGGAGAAATGTCACCTCCGGAGGTGTGGCGGCAGTACGACTGGGCGTTCCATCACGCGCTGATTTCCGCCTGCGGCTCGCGTGTGCTGCTGGATACTTACTCGGCGGTCTGCGACAAGTACCTGCGCTACCAGATGATCGCCGCGGTCTATCGCGGGCAGGTCGCCGCGGATGAACACCATCGGCTGCTCGACTGCGCGCTGGCGCGTGACTGGATGTCGGCCCAGCAGACGCTGGTCACGCATGTCGAGGATTGCGTGACGCAGATGCTCTCCGCGATGGGATCCGAACGCATGGCCAGCTAGCTTCGATCGCGACCGCCCCACGCCTCGATGACTGCGCGAACCGCGATTTCGCAGGTTCGCCCGTACCTCCATAGGATTTCAGGAATATCGCAATGACCCCGGACTCTCAAGACCCGGTGCGCGTCGGCGTGCTGGGTGCGGCAAGGATCGCGCGCCTGTTCATCGACGCGGTGCGCCCTTCGCGCAAGATCAGCGTGACCGCGATCGCCAGCCGTGATGTGCAACGGGCTAACGCGTTTGCGCGCGATACCGGTGCTGCCCGGGTGCATGCGACGTATGAAGCGTTGCTGGCCGACCCGGAAATCGACGCGGTCTACGTGCCGTTGCCCAACAACCTGCATGCCGAATGGTCCATTCGCGCCGCGAACGCCGGCAAGCACGTGCTGTGCGAAAAGCCATTGGCATCGTCGGCGAGCGAAGCGCGCGCCATGTTCGACGCCGCCGAGCGCAATGGCGTCCATCTCGTCGAGGCGTATCCCTATCGCGCGCAGCCACAGACATTGAAACTGCGCGAGCTGCTCGACGCTGCCGCGATCGGGCAAGTGCAGCTGGTACAGGCTTCGTTCGGATTTCCGCTGACCGATCTTGCGAACATACGCATGGACAAGACCCTTGCCGGCGGCGCGCTGATGGACGCTGGATCCTATCCGGTCAGCCTGGTGCGAATGATCGCCGGCGCAGCGCCGATACGCGTGCACGCGATGTCGCGCTGGGGAGCGTCCGGCGTCGACGTCACGACGCTGGCGACGATGGAATTCGCCAGTGGCCTCCTCGCGCAGGTTTCGTGCACCTTTGCGGCGGCACGCCACCGGCACGCGTTCATCGCCGGCGATGCCGGATCGATCGCCACCACCTACTACAACGATACCTCCGATGCGTTTCCGCCGATGCTCGACGTACGGCGCGGCACGGGATGGGACGCTCGGCGCGAACGGGTCGAAACGTCGGCGACCAGTGGGTTCCTCGCCGAAGCCGAATCGTTCAGTGACCTCGTTCGGCACGGGCCAAGCCGTTGGACTGGCGCGACGGTGCAGGAGTCGATCGACATTGCGCTGACACTGGACGCGCTTGCCGCCAGCGCGCGCCGCAATGCCACGGTCGAATTGAGCGCTTAGCGCCGGCGGCGGCCGCCTGAGCGGGCGCGATCTCGAATTCAACGGGTCAGTTTTGATGAGGCCCTCGCAGCTGCGGTGGTCGCGACGGATGTGTCTTCCTCCGGCGGCCGGACTTTTCTGAACATGGCGAACAACAGCACGTCATAGACGATCTTCAATGCACCGGCGATCAGGAACGGCCATCCAAAGGATGATCCGCCCAGCAGGTAACCCGACAGGAAGGGACTTATCGCGGAAGCCAGGCTGCGAGGCACTGCCGTTACGCTGGCGGCCGCCGGACGCTCCGGTGGTGGCACGATCGCCATGACATAAGAGCTGCGCGTCGGCACATCCATCTGCGACAGCGCGCTGCGGATGAACAGCAGCGCGATCACGTAGCTGAGGCTCGGCATGAATGGAATGGCCAGCAGGCACAGGCTCGACGGAACGTGCGTGAACACCATCGTATTCACCAGCCCGAACCGATCGGCAATGCGCACCGCGACGAGGTACGACATCGCGGTGAGGATGCCAGTCCAGAAGAAGAGGGTTCCCGCCGCGGCGAGCGACATGGAAAACGTCTGGAAGAGCCACAGCGCCACCATCGACTGCACGACAAATCCGCCACCAAAGGCATCCAGGCTGAAAAGCGCGGCAAGCGTATATACCGTCTTCCTCGATTGATTCAACGGGACGGTGGGCTTTGGAGCATCCGTGCTCAACGCGCGCGGCAGGCCACGGTAGACCAACGCGGCGAAGCAGGCGAGCAGCGCATACAGCACGAACATCCATTGGATCGCGGTCGCGGATTTCAATCCAAAGTGGCTTGCCGTCAACGCGGGCAATGTCGCCGCGAGCGAACCGAGTGCTGCGACGAGCGATCCGACGAGGCTGTAACGCGCGAATACCGCCGTTCGCTTCCTGTCGTCGACGATGCGGGCGAGCACCGCGTGCTCGAGCGGCAAGAATACGCTGACGTCCCCGCTGGACGGATTCAGCGTTCCGACCAGCGCGATCACCAGCAATGGCCAGAAATCGGTAACGAACGCGAACCCCAATCCGGTGCCTGCCATCAGCAGCGTCGCCGCCAGCAACAGCGACCGGTAGTGATAGCGATAGGCATGCAGTCCAACCACCAGCGTCAGCAAGCCGGATCCGAGCAATGTGGTCGTCGCGATGATCCCGACTTGAAGCGGGCTGAAGCCGAGCTGCAACAGGTAGAGCGGCAGCAGGAGGCTGATGTAGCCGTCCCCGAACGCGCGCAGGCCCTTCGCGACCAGGAGGCGATTGACATTTTGCGAGGCGCGCGTCATTTGCGACTCGCGAATCTGCCAGCATTCGTCATGTCACTCATTCGCCGCCGTATTCACTTGCGCGAGCGCCGCCTTGATCCCTTTCGCCAGCTTGGCGAGATCGTCATTTGCCCAGAAGTGCATGAAGAAGAGTCGCGGCTGGTCGTCCAACATGTGGTTATGCAGCGCCGTAATCTCTATGCCATTGGCGCGCAGCGCTTTCAATACGGGGTTGACTTCATTCGCAATCAACACGAAGTCGCCCGCGACGGCAACCTTGCGGCCGCTCGTGGGCTGAAAGTTGACTGCAACAGCCGAACCCATGGCCTCGGGAACATCCATTCCTCCGTCCTTGATGCGCTCAGCGCGCGGAACGCTGACTTGGTAGACGCCTCCATGCACGCTTCCTTTTCGTCCCAGCACTCGATCTATCATGGCTGTGTCGAGATCAACGGAAGCAGATGCTGAGGGGCCACTGGACGTGGCGCTTTCAAGGGGCGTCTTGCTTGCCAACAGCGCGCTGTGCAACTTGGAAGCCAGTTTGACCGGGTCGCCGTGTCCCACTACATGCATGTACATCGTGAAAGGCTCATTGCGCAACAGATGGTTGTGAAGAGCAGTCACCTCGATTCCACCTTCTTGCAGCTTGTCCATCACTGGATTGACTTCACTCGCCAGCAGCACGAGGTCGCCCATCACCATTCCTTGTTCGCCTGGGCCAGTGAACGCAAGCCACGAGCCAAGGGCAAGGTTCGGCTTGATGTCCACGCCGTCGACAGTCACCTTGAGGTCGGTGCGTGCGAGCCCGACTCGATAGACACCGCCCGGCATCATCGCGCCTTTCTTGCCCAAAGCCAGCCCAACGCCATTCATCCAGTTGGCATCAGCCGCCATTGCCGAGATCGACAATGCTGCGACCAACGCGAATGCAACAGCTCTTGAAAAGGTAGTCATGATGATTCGTTCCGTTTCCCGGGCATCTGCAATCAGCGTTGTGAGATGGCGGCGAAGCTGAAGTCATCGAAGGCAGTGACGCTATCCGCTTTCGTCCATACCCCAACAGCACCCGCACCCTCGATGTGCTCGTCGTCGAGCTCGATGTAGAGCTTGCCGTCCAGCACGACGCGAATGTGCTTTCCTGAAAATTCGACCTTCAACGTCTGCCACTGGTTGTTTGCCACCGGGGCGTCGACGTACTTGATCGTGTTGCGCTGTCCGTCGCGCGTGTAATACAGCGCGACGTTGTTCTCGAGCGCGTTCGCACGAGCGACGTAGTAGTTGTCGCGATCCTTCCATCGCCAGACGACGCCGCCCGCCCGGTCTTCATTTCCCGACAATGGCTTGAACTTGACCTCCACATGACCATCAGCAAGCGAGCTCCGCTGAAGTACGCAAAACGGAAACGTACCGCTGCCCGATTGCTCAAGCACATTGGGCTTGCTGGGGGCCGTGACGTCGTCCGCCACGATCCACTTGGGCGAGCCGCGACCGGTGACGCCTGTGTTCCAGCCCGCCGGCGTCGCACCCGGCTTGTCACTATCGAAATCGATCATCTCTGCCATGACCGCCCCCGTCAGGAAAATCTGCAGTGTCACAACTGCCGCAATATTCATCGTCGCGCTCCACGTTCATGCATTCAGCCTCAACGGCCCACCGATTGCGCGCCACGCAGAGTGCCCGCCTTCCATGTACCTCGCATCGAATCCGGCCTCGCGCAGCACGATCGCCGTCTTGCATCCGAAGCGCCCCGCCATAGTTGTTTTCGTAGCGGCTCTCGATGAGCCTCACCGATAAGCGGTTCAAGAGTCACGGCCGACAGAAAAGGCGTGCACGATGGTATTTCGTGCGATAGCCTCCCGGCGCGAAACGAAGAGGCGTCGGCGCCCCGCAGTGTCCGCGGTACGCGATGAAACCCGTCTGAGTAGACTTTCAGAGCAGTGCCCCTGCGCGTTGACGCGCGACGTTTACAGGATTTGGACGGGGCACCGTCTTGGAGGGAGAATTCCCGGGGGTCCTGTCAACCCCCGTGTATAAAATAGATCAGCCTCCGCCGAATTGCAAGCGCAAGCGGATGGAGGCGCGCATATGCCGGCGTGGGATCGGCACTGCTCCCGTGGTAGCGTGAAGCCGAGACCGCATCGATTGCCGCTCGAGCCACTCCAAACACACACAGGCATGACATCCGACGCCTCCCCGACCGAAGCGGCGCCGCGGGGACCGCGCAGCACCCGGCCACTGTGGCGAGCGTTCCTCGCATTTCTCGCGCCGATGCTGCTGAGCAACGTACTGCAGGCACTTTCCGGCACCATCAACAACGTGTTCGTCGGACAGTTGCTGGGTACGCAGGCGCTGGCTGCGGTCGCGTCCGTATTCCCGATCGTGTTCTTCCTGATCTCGCTGGTGATCGGCATCGGCGCCGGGGCATCGGTGCTGATCGGCCAGGCGTGGGGTGCGCGCGAGACGCACAAGGTGAAGGCGATCGCGGGCACTGCGTTGGCGCTCGGCCTGGTGCTGGGACTCGCAATTGCGCTGCTCGGAGGCGCGTTCACCGAGCAGATGTTGCGGCTTCTGCGCACGCCTCCCAGCGTACTTTCCGAAGCGACCGGCTATGCGCGGCTGATGATGTTCGCGATGCCGGGCCTGCTGGTCTTCATCCTGGCGACGCAACTGATGCGTGGCGTCGGCGACACCATCACCCCGCTCTTCGCGCTGCTGATCTCGACGGCAGTCTCATGCGTGCTGACGCCGGCGTTCATCGAGGGATGGGGCGGCCTTCCGCGACTTGGAGTGACCTCGGCAGCGGCGGCTTCGATCTGCTCTTTCGTTGTCGCGCTGTGCTTCATGGCGTGGTACATGCGTCGCAAGCGCCATGCGCTGTCGCCGGATCGCGAGCTGCTGCATGTACTGCGCATCGATCCCAAGCTGCTGCGCCTGGTCGTGAAGATCGGGTTGCCAACGGGCATGCAGGTGATCGTGATCTCGCTGGCAGAGATCGTGCTGCTCTCGCTCGTCAACGGATTCGGTGCGGACGCGACCGCCGCGTATGGCGCGGTTAACCAGGTCGTCAACTACGTCCAGTTCCCGGCGATCTCGATCGCCATCACCGCGTCCATCCTAGGCGCGCAGGCGATCGGCGCGGGCCACGCCGAGCGACTCGGAGCGATCACCGCGACCGGCCTCTGGATGAACATTGCGATGACCGGTGGGCTCGTCGTGCTCGGCTACCTGTTGTCGCGAATGCTGCTCGGCGCGTTCATCACCAGCGCGCCGGTGGTCGAGATGGCGCAAACGCTGCTGCACATCATGTTGTGGAGTAGCGTGGTCTACGGCGCTGCCGCCGTATTGAGCGGCGTGATGCGCGCGTCCGGGGTCGTTCTCGTGCCAACGGGGATATCCATTTTCTGCATCGTGGCAATCGAGATCCCCACAGCCTATGCGCTGGCGGGTCATTTCGGACTCGAGGGCGTCTGGATGGCGTATCCGGTGACCTTTGTCGCGATGCTGGTATTGCAGGCGACGTACTATGTTGTGGTCTGGCGCAAGCGAAAGATCGTACGATTGGTTTGAATCGCCGTGCCGTAGGACGTTGCGTCGAGCGACCTGTCATCAATTCTTACACCCAGCAATTCGCGCACGCGCCGGAATGGAAGGCCCCGATCCAGGGACCGACTCGGTCCCTATGCTCACTATCTGATCATGCTTGCATGAATACAGCATCCGACATCGGGCCTCGCGTCACGATCGTCATGACGGCGCGCGAGCGGCATTCGCTGACCGTATCCGCGATCGAGTCCATCGTCGAAAAAACGCGGCTGCCGTTCCGGTTGATCTACGTCGATTGCGAGTCGCCACCGTGGCTACGCGAAATCTTCGCGACCCGGGCGGAAACATGGGGGCTGGAGGTCGTCAGGATCGACGAACCTCTATGGCCGCAGCAGGCGCGCGCGCGCATGGCTGAGTCGATTCGCACTGAATACACCGTGTTCATCGACAACGACGTCGACGTCGAGACGGGGTGGCTCGACTCGCTGCTTGCCTGCGCGGACGAAACCGGCGCCGGCATCGTCGGGCCGCTTTACCTCGCGGGCGACGGCGTGCAACCCGATCGCATCCACATGGCCGGTGGTCGGCTGGTCGAAAGCGCGGATCCCAACGGGCGCGTCGTCGACGAAGTGCACGTGCATGCGGGAGAGGACCCGCAGATCCTGGCGAGCGAGCTTCGCCGCCAGCCATGCGATTTCGTCGAATACCACTGCATGCTGATCCGTACGGAGTTGCTGCACGCGGGCGTGCTCGACCCGGATATCCGGTGCGTGCACGAGCACATCGACACGTCGATGACCGCGCGCGGCCTCGGTTTTGACACGTACCTGGAGCCGGCGGCGCGCATCACGTATCTCGCCGGCGCCGAATACACGCTCGACGACCTGCCGTTTTTCCGTGCGCGCTGGACGCGCGCGGACGCCGACGCCAGCATTGCCGCGTTCTGCAATAAGTGGAACGTGATCGAGGATGAGCGATCGTTCGGCGGTGTATGGCGGTTCGTTACCGAACACGTGGCGCAACTGGACCCGATTCGTCCTTCGCTGCGCGATCACCCCGATCACCACGTGCCGATGCCGCCCGGTGAGCTCAAACAGACGCGTTCGGATCTGCTCGACGTTGCACGCGAGCGGGAATACTCGTGGAGCGCGCTCGCGATCATCGCCAATGCGTATGGGCTCGCGCACCTGTTGCTCGACGGCGCGTACCGTGCTTGCGGACGCCCATTCATCAACCATCTCGCCGGCACCGCCAGCGTGCTGGTGCATTATGGATTTCGCGCCGAGACCATCGCCGCCGGCCTGCTGCATTCGGCCTATACACATTGCGCATCCAATGCCGGCGGAGTCGAGGCCGTTTGCAACGCCCTCGGCGCTCGCGGCAACGCGCTCGAACGCCGTGTCCGCGCGTACACGCTGCGCAATTCAAGGGCCGGAGGCGTCGCGCTCACTTCAGCAGAGTTCTCGACGCTGTCGGTGCTCGAAGCCGAGATCATCGCAATCATTGCGGCCAACGAGATCGACATGTACATGAGCGGCGAGATCCGCTACAGCGGACGCACGGACCTGATTGGGCCAACGTTGTCTGCGCAGATCGCGCGCGTGTGCGACACGCTCGGTGTCGACGGGCTCTACCAGACGCTTCGTCGCGAGCAGGAACGCGAGGTATCGGTACCTCGCGAATTCATGACTGGCGTTCGCGGCAGCTATCGCATCGGCAAGGACTCGCGGTCGCCTGTGCCTATGGCGACCAATGTCCCCGCCGGGTTGCTGGGCACATTGAATTTGTCATGAAATCGCTTTCTGATGCTTACACGCTGTTCATTACAACTGTAAAATCAATGGCTTATTGTCAGCGGCGTTTACACTGCGCTTTTTTTGGACGTTGCGATTGCGCACTAACTATTTGAACGGATAGGCAATTTACAAAGTGGAATCGATCTTGCTCAACTGTGTGAACTAGCAGGTGCAGTTACACAAAAACAGGGGAGCAGGACATGGGGTCGGGAATGCGTCGCCCGCTGCAAAGCGGTCGTTATCTACTGTTGTTGCTCGCTGTTCTAGCGGTGCCGGCCAGCGCAACGCTCATCACTTTCGATTTCGACGCGATGGCGTATCGCAGCAGTTCGACGCCAGGGTCGAATTCCGCAGTCCAGACCTACCTGAACAACACGTGGAGCGGTGCCGGGTTATCCGGTTCCGTGGCGGTCACGGGCGCGGGCGAGCTTTCCAACAACCAGTACACCGGTGATGGCCACGTCGTTGGACCGTCGACGTGCACGGCGCGCACCAGCAACGGGTCTTGCAGAACGTGGACGACGACCTCCGCGACCCTTGGCAGCACCGAAGGCGGCGTGCAAGGCAGCGCGGCGATCGAGGCGTTCAGCAGCAGCAATCGCGACAACTACATCGTCAACTCGGGCAGCGATCGAATCGTCATCACGTTTCCGGACCCGGTCTATAGCATTTCCTTCGACTACGAGATCTTTCCCGACGGTTCGTGCCCGTCGTCCAGCCAGTGCGGCCTCAATAGCGTGAACTTGCCGGACTTCGAATTCCTGGTCGGCAACTCGACCGCATCGATGACATCGGGGTTCGCGACGACGTACGGAGCGTACCCAGGCACACCGGGCACCTATTCGCATTCACCCGACAGCGGCCATGGAAGCACCGAAAAGGCGCCGCAGGCGCTGAGGGTGAGCGGCAGCATCCTGTTCAACCAGGGCGTGACCACGCTCGCCTTCGTCGACTGGCCGGAGCGCATCGGCATCGACAATCTGCGGATCGATACGCAATGTCACGGTATCGATTGCCCGCGGCATGACGCGCCGGAGCCGCCGATGCTGCCGATCGTGGCGCTCGGACTTGGCTTGGTCTGGTTGTCGACGCGCGAACGATTCCAACGGCGCTGATTGCGCTGAGCTGGCGACGCCGCATCGTCGCGCGCGACGCAGGCCCCCATGAATTCCCGGCCGAGGGGATTCTTGATGACGTCCTGCAGGATCCAATCGATTCAACCTGAGCCACCCAGGTGCCCGAATAATTTGCCAATGGCTTCCAGAATACGGGCAAGGTCACCGGTGCCGTGCAACAGCGGCAGCAACGTCGCCAGGGATCCGAGCGTCGAGCCGACGAGTTGGCCGAACGAGCGCAGGTCGAATGGCACTACACGCATGTTTTCGATACGCGAGAACATCGCTCCGAGCGTTGCCAGTTCCGCCAGCTCGCGCATTTCCTCGTTCGGTGCGCCGGCGGCATCACCGCGGACGAACAGGCGGCTTTCGACCCGGCGACTGTGTTCAGTGACCCGCTCGCGATAGGCGGCGAGCGCCCGCGACTTGCTTCGATATAGTTGCTTCGTAAACATGAACAACGGCAGCGTGAACAGTAAAGGCGCGCCGATCGCGAAGCCGACCAGCGGCCCCCATACCGGCATGATGGACAAGTCGTAGTTCAGAACCGCGATCTCGTAGCCCACGGTTGCAGCCACGTTGCTGATGCCGTACGCCAGGATGTAGAGCGCGAAACGGCCTTGCGCCTCGCTGATGAATCCGATGCCGCCCGTGAGGTCCGGATGCGTAGGATGCAGGTCGAGGCGAAACCGTGTCATCCGATAGAGATAGAACACCCAAAGCAGGATCTTCCATGCGAATCGCAGCCAGATGTATTGAAGGACCGGCAGCGCAATGAAAAACTCCCAGATTCCAGCCGCTGTGAGCATGCGGGAGGGCGCGACACCCTGGGCGTGCCAGGTCGGCAGCGGATCGGGACCGAACTCGGGAATCAGGATGGCGAATGAAATCGCGTAACCGATGACGATGCAGGCAACGTCCGAAATGACAGAGCGGCGCAGCCGCTTGACGAGGTCGTGGAGGCGGTAGACGGCGGGCGTGTCGCGCGCGCTGACAATCCCGCAGGCGACGAATTGTCGTGCCGCCTCGCGCGTGCTCCGATCGACGACCACCTCCGCCGCCACGAACAGCGGCAACCCGACCAGGAACTGCGCATAGGCAGCGAAATCGGCGAAAAAATTGGTGGGCGTGATAGCCATATCCACCAGGCCCTGTCGCCACGCGAGCAGCGCCACCGGCACCCACGTGATCGCGACCAGCACCAGGCATCGCTTCCACACCCAACCGCGCGTGTGGCTGCCGAGCCCGAGATACGCATAGGCTCGTTGCAGACGATCATCTTCAAACAGCGAAAAGGGGACTTCGGCCTGCAGCCGAGTGACGTCTTCGGAGCGCTCGCCGAATGACGGCGCCGGCGCATCCATCAGAGGCCGACGTTTTTCATTGCATGATTTGCAGCCGCGGATGGTGCGGTCCGAGCGGCGCGAGAGCACCCAAGTTCATCATGCGCAGGCGGCATGGAAATCAATGGCCACTTCCGCAATATTCTCGCCAGAGGTCTTCGGATCGATCAGGGGCGCTCTCATCGTCGAATTTTGGAATGCCCTCACCGAAAGCGAAGCGCCTGAACCCGACGTAGCCATTGCTGCTGTTTCTGTAGTTGATTTCGCCGCAGACAAACGCATTGATTCCAACTATGCGCACTACATCGTTCCTGAACCTCACGCTTTCGGGGTCGTGAAACGTCGCGCGGAGAGCACTTTCCTGTTCCGACATGAATCGGCCCCGGTCACGAGGAGCAGGCAATTGAGCCGGCTTGGTCGCAAACGATGCGTAAATGAACAGCGCGCCGAATAGCATCAGCAATACCAGCGACACGACCAAGGCCGGTTTGCGGGAATGACGCTTCGGCATTATGCGTCACTCATGGTGCGGCGAATGGCGGGGCAAGGCACATCGTGGCCGGGACAATATCACCGGAGCGATCTTCGCTGGGCAGTGGTGGTCAGCGGCAGCCATCCGTAGGTGCACGGAACGTCGCGTGCAACAGCCGCGGCACTCACAAAAATTGATGTCATTCGTGGGAAACGCCGATTGACCGGCGGCTCGCGTCCGTAAGGCTATTTCACAATGTGTTGCATATCGTTTATCAATGTGTATAGTATTGTTTAACGATATCACCGGAGACCGCGCCATGCCCCGCACCAGCACCCACGCCCTTGCCGTCGCTCGACCCGTCATCCGGGGCCTGATCCTCCTCAATGCGCTCTATGCCCTCGCCATCGCAGGGCTGCTGGTCTACAGCTTTTTCATCGATGGCTGGCCGCAACGGCCGCTCGGCTTCGACCTGGTGCACGCGCACCCGCACGCCGGGCTCGGAGTCCGTGCGATCGTCGTCGTGGGCCTCGCCGGCGCGGCGATCGTGTATACGATCCTGCGCCGGCTGCTGGCGATCGTCGACACCGTTCACGTCGGCGACCCCTTCATCCTCGAAAACGCCCGGCGCTTGAACGCGATCGCGTGGAGTGTAGCGGCGCTCGAAGGGCTGCGACTGATCGTCGCGGGAATCGCTGCGGCGGTATGGGAAGCGGGGAAGGTCGACGCGTTTTCGTTTGCGGCTTGGCTGGCGGTACTGCTGCTGTTCGTGCTCGCCGGCGTGTTCGCGCACGGTGCGCAAATGCGCGCCGACCTCGAAGGCACGGTGTGACATGGCGATCCTGGTTCGCCTCGATGAAAAGCTGTACGAACGCCGCATGACGCTGACGGAGCTGGCCGCGCGCGTCGACATCACCGTCGCCAACCTGTCGATCCTCAAGACCGGCAAGGCAAAGGCAATCCGCTTCTCGACGCTCGAGGCGATCTGCGTGGTGCTTGACTGCCAGCCAGGCGAGCTGCTCGAGTTTCGCCGTGAGGATCAGTAGGATGACGCGATGCCTGCGCACGAAAGCGAGGGAGCACCCGCAAGAACGGCATCGCCAAAATGCATGTCCCTGTGGACCTGGGACATTGATCCAGGCAAGAGAACGGCTCCCGTGTTGGCGCGTCCCCGCCGCAAGATGCGTCAGGCAGGATCCCCTGGATTCCGCGATGTGCTCGAAGCTAGCCGGTGTCGGAGTGGGCTGCTAGATCGGCGCCTTGATGCTACGGTAAGAGTATTGGGTCACGTAGTGGGGCGCAGTGGCCGCGCCGGTCCTGAGGTTGTTCTCCACGCGTACCGCAAGACCGCTGCGCTTGTCGATGGCCACGATTCCGTCGATGCTCGCGTCGTCGCTGATGGTATGGGTCGCGAAGTTGGCCACGGCCACGCCATCGACAACCGAGTCGGGCAGCGGCTTGCACGAATATTCCTTCGCCTGTTTCAGATTCTCGCGCGACCGAGCGATCGCAGCTTGGACCGTGATCGGGCTTTTCTTCCATGCGCCGCGCACCTGGACATACATGGCGCTACCCACGGTGAGCCGGCGCCCAGCGGTGTGTTGAACGCCTTCGCGGCTCGTGGGTCGCTTCCGCGTTTCGTGCAGCAACGTGAAGCGCTGCGTGGCGGCGAATGTCGCCTCGGAGGGTCGTCCGTAGGTTCAGAGCGGCGTCCGTGCCTTCAGAATACGATCCACGCTGTGGACAGATCGCGCTCGGGCTGGCCAATCAGCGCGGAATCGCTTGTCGAGGCAGCGCGTATGGACGACGACCCCTGGCGCGCCGACCCAACCCGCTGAAGGCTGCGATTTCCGATCCGTAGGCGATCCGCAGGCGCGTCCACTTGCTCTTCTTGTCCCGCGTGCTCGACCGATTTTTCTGGATTGGCCGTCACGTTCATGCCGCAAACCGGGTCTTTCTCGGTCTTCCCCGCAGGGACAGTTGTTCCCAAGCTTGAGCAATGCCCCGCGTGAGCGCCATGTGTGTCGTTCATCATCTTCCTCGGGACCGCGCCTGGATCTGCGAGCTCACGACGCAACGCCGAATATCATGGTAAGAACGCCACCACCATGTTCCTCTGCATTGTTACCGCTAAGGCTGCTCCATTTCCCTACGGTCGACACCGGAAACTCGCAATCGTGCGATGACATCCACGCGGTGCCCCTGCAATTGCCTGCACGGCAGGCACCAAAGTAACATGACCGGCAGCGGGCGCGTCACAACCAACGCTTCGGCGCCCTCAACGCTTGCATTCGCGGGAGCCGACATGCAGGACGCACTCAAATCGTACTTGGTAGCCATCCGCTCGAGCCTTTGGTTTGTGCCCACCGTCATGGTCGGTGGTGCTACCGTGCTCGCCTTGGCGCTGGTGGAGGTTGACAAGCACTATCAGTTCCAGTGGGCCACCTCCTTCCCGCTGCTGTTTGGCGCGGGCGCCGAAGGTTCGCGCGGCATGCTGTCGACCATCGCGTCATCGATGATTACCATCGCGGGCCTGACTTTTTCGCTGACCATCGCGGCACTCGTCACCGCATCGGCGCAGTACACCTCGCGCATTCTCCGCAATTTCATGCGCGACCGGCGCAATCAACTCGTGCTGGGATCGTTCGTCGGGATCTTCACCTATTGTCTGGTGGTGCTCCGAACTATTCGCAGTGGTGACGACGGGGCATTCGTTCCTTCACTCGCGGTGTTCGTCGGCCTGTTGTTGGCGCTGCTGGGCATTGGTGTGCTCGTCTTCTTCATCCATCACATCGCGACGTCGATTCAAGCGTCGACGATCATCGCGTCGATTACAAGCGAAACGCTGGCGGCAATCGATGAACGGTTTCCCAAGGACGCCAAGGGTTGTGAGATCAGGGACGACGATGTTGCGGCGGATTCCAGCGCTGCGGTTCAGCAGCAGCGTGTTGTGCGATCCGATACGCGTGGATACGTGCAGGACATCCAAATGGCCGATATCGTCGAGTTCGCCGCCAGGCATGCTGCTACGATCAGGGTAGACGTCGCGCCGGGTGCGTTCGTTGCACGCCACGCGCGACTGTTGACCGTTGTAGCCGGCGACGCACTCGATGACGAGCGATTGGATTCTTTCCGCGACAGGATTTCGATTCGCTCGTTTCGCACTATCGATCAGGAGTTCGGATTCGGTATCCGGCAGCTCGTCGACATTGCGCTCAAGGCGCTCTCGCCGGGAATCAACGACACCACCACCGCCGTCATGTGCATCGATCACCTCGGGGCAATCGTCGCGCGGCTGGCAGCTCGTCCCATGCCGGTTCGCCATCGCTCGGAAGACGGCGTCGTTAGACTGATTCTGTTGGGCTGGTCGTTCGATGATGCGATTGAAACTGCCTTCGACCAGATCAGAAACAATGCTCCCGGCAACGTCGCGGTGATTGGACATTTGTTGGGCGCGATCGGTGGCGCGGCGGAATGCACCGACAACGGACATCGCCGCGATACACTCAGGCTTCATCTCGGGTTGGTTGCGGAGCTGGCCGCCAAGACCGTTGTTACAGAGCACGATCGCGAGAGACTTCGCGTGCGCTTCAATCAGGCATTGGAGTTTTTCAGCCAGCCCTAGGGCGCTTGAGGCTGCCTCCGCCCATGGACCCACTTAAGGGCGCAGACGCCTGATCAACGGTCGCAACGTCAGTGCCTGCACCAGGATGCTGAATATGACGACGCCGTAGGTTGCGGCGAGAATTATCTCCCGGCCCTGTACGGAAGGCAGCGACAGCGCGAGCGCGATGGATATGCCGCCGCGCAATCCTCCCCATGTCAAGATGGTGATCGTGTGCGGCGCGAAGTGCTGGAAGGGTCGCATGGCGGCCACGGGCAGCCCCACCGATATCCATCGCGCCAATAAAACCAGCAGAATCGCCACCAGTCCGGGAAACAAGGCCGACGCGCTCAGCGACAGCGCGATGAATTCGATACCGATGAGGCCGAATAACACGAGATTCAATAGCTCGTCGACGAGTTTCCAGAACGAGAACAGGTGGTGTCGTGTCTCCTCCGACATTGCCAACCGCTTGCCCTGATTGCCCACGATCAGTCCCATCAGCACTACAGCGATCGGTGCCGACGTATGCAGCGCATCGGCGAGCGCGTAGCCGCCGGTCGCCATCGCCAGGGTGATGAGAATCTCGACGGCGTAGCTGTCGACGGCTTTGAGCATAAGCACGCCTAGGGTGCCGATCGCCAGCCCGACGAATACCCCACCCGCGACTTCGGTCAGGAGCAGCAAGGTCACGCTGGACGCGGAAACAGGCATCTCGCCCGACGATAGTCCGAGTAACGTGATGAAAACCACCACCCCGGTGCCATCGTTGAAGAGACTTTCTCCCGCGATCTTGGTTTCCAGTTCCTTGCTTACGCCCAGACTCTTCAACAGGCCCAGCACAGCGATCGGGTCGGTCGGAGAAATGAGCGCGCCAAACATCAGGCATTGGATCATCGGCAACGGAAACCCGAGCCACGGCGCAACGAAATAGAGGCCCGCGCCGACGATTACCGTCGATAACAGCACTCCGACCGTCGCGAGCACTGCGATGATCCATATTTCGCCACGGATGTCGTCCCAATTGACATGCAAGCTGCCGGCGAAGAGCAGCAGTCCGAGCAGGCCCTGGAATACGACCGCCGTGAAGTCGATATTTTGGACCGCGATTCGTGCCCAAGCGGTGAGTTGCGGGTCCAGGGCGCCTACCACTGCTACGGCGATCGACGCGACCAATCCGACGGCAGTGATCCCCACCGGCTCTGGAAGTTTTACGAATCGGTAATTGAGGTAGCCGAACAACGCCACCAGCGAAATGATCAGGCTGACGATGTGAAATAGGGACACGTGGGGTCCAGGCTCTACAAGGCGCTGTCGGTGTGATCCAGTCGATCACCCGCAAACACTTCAATGGCAACTCGCTCAATCGCCCGCCATCGGGCCTTCCTCAAGGAGCTTAGCCAGTGTGACTGGCATGCGGCATTTTACAGCGAGTCTCGCGCTCATTGAACGATGGCCTGGGGAGTGGAGATCGCCTGGTCCCTTTCGGATATTGCGCCGCGCGCCCTCGCAAATGGTGCGCGGACGCGCATGCGCGCATCACGGCCGAGCGCTCCGCCCTCGCCGCGAACCGGGCGGCACTCTATGCACCGGCCAAAGTACGCGACCGGCCAATTGCCCCAACCCGCCGCGAAGACACAAGTACACCCTTTCAGGGTCAACGGAAGCGTTAATTGTTCGAACAACCACACGCAGTAGCCGATTTCTTGCCGGCCGTCTCGCAACACTTCATCGCACTGTCGGAGCTGGTCTTGGCTTCATCGAGTTTGCTCTTATCGTGACAGTCTGCAGCTCTCTTGTGGTGTTCGGCACATACTTGGTGCTCGCTGGCGGCCTGCCTATGGGCAGTGCTTGCTGTCGCATTCGTATTTGGCATGACACTTTCCTTCATTGATTAGTTGTGGATGAATCTACTGACTGCTTACCGGCCCCTTTGAATGACGCTGGCCGTTCACTTGTCCTTCTGGCAGAGTTCAAGCGAACGTAGTGGCCCGCTGCACCTCACCCGAGCAAACTCCCATCAGCTGCCGAACGAAAGCGTCGAGCGCTTCGAGTCTGCTTGCGTTGCCTCAACACTGAACGCGTTGGTGTCCGGCGACAACGTTTATCCGTACGCCGGCCGCGACAATCGATGCATCAAACCTGATCTAGCCGTGGCTCAGTTTGTCGCGCTGCTCGGTGGTGAGCACCGCATCCATCTGCCTCCGGGCGCTAAGCGACAGGTCGAACATCTGCTGCCGCAGATCTGACATGTTGCGAAAGCTCTTGCTGAGCGCCGCGTCGTCGCGTTGGCCCGAGTCGTACTGGTCGTTCATCTGCGCTTGCTCGTCCTGCATCTTGCCCATCAGATCCCAGTGTTTGCGTCGCACGTCGTTCTGGATCTTGGCAATCTTGCTACGCTGCTCCACGGTGAGATGAAGATCGGCTCTCGCACCGTAACCGCCCATCATGCCGGAACCCATGCCGTAGCCGTGACCCTGGCCATCCATCATGTCGGCGCCCATGCCGTAGCCGGGACCGTGGTCACCCATCATTCCCGATCCCATGCCGTAGCCGCCCATCATGCCCGAGCTCGTGTCTCGACCGGATCCGTAACCGCCTTGCGGGGACTGGGCCAATGCGCTTGCTCCAACCAGCGTTACGCCAGCCAACAGCGCAGCGCCCAAGGTATTGCGAAGATTCATGCGTTTCATGGCTTAACTCCATTCACCGTTGAGAATGCGGACATTCCTGTTACTGGTGATGCCAAACGCCCACGCACTGTCGTCGGCAAACGGCAGGAGGCTCACAGGCTGGTCTATTGCCCCTAACTGCCGCTTGCCCTGCCGCTCGATGACTTGGCCCTTTGCTTGACGATCCAAACCACGAGACCGGCGACCACGAGAATAAGCAGGATCGGCACCCAAATTCCACCATAGCCACCCATCCAGCCCGTGCCATAACTTCCCATCATGCCTGCACCATAACCACCTGGCGCTTGGCCCGACATCATGCCGGGACCGTAGCCAGCTTGTTGGCCCTGCGCTCGCATTTGCCCTGGGGCTACTGCTTGCCCCTGCGGTTGCCCTTGCGCTTGGCCGTACATCATCTCCGGACCCGATGCGTTGCCGCGCGACGACGCGGTTGATGGCGCTGTGTTGGAATTGGGCACCGTTTGCGCGAGCGCAAAGGGCGCGGTCAATGCCATCGCCGTCGCGACGATGCCTGCGGCCATTGTCAGCTTCCTCATGTGTATTTCCTTGTCGTGTTCGGATGCCGCTGCTTGGTCGTGAAAACCCCATGGCGCGAGACAAGTAAGCTGGAATCCACCTTAGTTAAACTTACGCCGACCTATTGGCAGTGTCAGTACGGCAACGAACATAGCGGCTTGCGACGGTACGAATGCGTCGCCGATGCGCGCGCAATCGTGTCGCCGTGTAGCTGTGGCTGGACGGCTAAAAGCACCGATGGCAGGCTGGAAAGGAGTTGATATGGCTCGTGAAACCGGAGTCCACGGTCGCAGAAATTGGTGCCATTGGTGGTATCGCACAACGCTTCCAACGGCGAACGCATACGCCCAGCGCTAGGACTGAAACCAGAGAAGAAGCTGAAGCCCTGCTAGCGAAACGTCCGGACGCGGACGCGAATTCGCGACAAGCGCACCTGCGGCGTCGCGATTCCTGTATCGCTATGGTTGCATACGGGACTCGATGTTTCACGACGCCCGTGTTCTCCAGGAATACCAGGCACAGCGTAAATGACCGCCGCCGACTCATTCGGCGCTGTAATGCTTAGGCCAAGCGCGGGAAGCGAATCCGGCCTGTCGATCGCGCGTTTGCGTGTGTCGTTTCGACCCGTCCAGTAGTGCGCAACCTCTTCAATGAGGACCATCGGCTGAGCGGATTGATCGATCCTCGGCGTATGCACGCGTATCTTGTGTGGTGACCAATGCGATTCCTCCGAGGATGGCAATGGAAGTCAGCGCCAAACGCAGGCTAATAGGTTCGCCGAGGAAGACGACCCCACCCATCGCCGCGAGCACAGGGACGCTGAGTTGCACCGTGGCTGCAATGGTTGCCTTGAGGGAAGGCAATATCGTGTACCACACGATGTATCCCAAACCCGATGCCAGCGCACCTGACGCAATCGCGTACCCGATTCCGGTGGCGTCCAAGTCGATGCCGTGCAGCGTCGCGACACCCAGCGCCAGCGCAAAAGGCACGGCGCGCAGGAAATTCCCTGCGGTCACTTGCGTCGGATCGCCCGCAGTCTTGCCGCGGAGGGAATAAACGCCCCATGCCGCTCCAGCGGACAACATCAAGAGCGATCCCGAAACGGGCGGCGCGGAAATCCCCGGAAGTAGAAGACCGATAAGTCCAGCGCATGCCAGTATCAGGCCAAGAACCTGCAATTTTCGGAAACGCTCGCCGGCGCGGATCCCGTAGCCGATCATCGTTGCCTGCACGGCGCCAAACAGTAGAAGCGCGCCGGTTGCTGCAGGCAGGCTCACGTAAGCATAGGAAAAGCAGGCCCCGTAAACAAACAACGCAAGCGCGGACAACCAATTTCCACCACGAATCCCGGAACCGCGGCGCATTCGCACGACCAACCAAAGCATGATCGCACCCGAGATCAGCCGGATCGCAGTGAAGCTCGACGGGTCTATACCGGAACGCATGAGCGCGATGCGGCACAACAGCGAATTGCCGGCAAACGCCAGCATCGTGAGCGAGGTCAACGCGATTACACGTAACAATGGCATTTGTTGTTTGCGGTACGGAGACCATCGCTACAACTGAATATGGTATTCGACGATGGGTTAAGGAAGACGACGTGAGCTGCTGGAATTCGAGTGTGATGTCGGATTTCGTCAATCCAAGGGGTCACTTCACCCATGACCAAGGATACGGTAGTTCTCAATCAGCACTTGTAGCAACGAGTTCGAGCAAATCAATCGCGCGGTTGTCGACCGCCTAACGGGCGCGAAGCCCGCGCACGGGTGTAGCAATGCAACGTTCAATCGCACGTCGGAATTGTTGCACGCAATTCTTCGCAAATGTGTGCGCCGATCGTTGCCAAGGCGTCCCCGCAGTCTTGGCTGGCGCACCCAGGACTCGCCTTTGATTGGCGAAAGAGCGTCTTCAATCAGTACAGTCGTATCGCCATGTCGAAGTACCAGGTTCGGCGAATTTCGATGACGTCGAAATCGCGGGCCAGGCTTGGCGGGAACACTTGGTAGTGCACCTGGCTTTGCACGACGCGTCGTATCGCATCGTCGATGGCCGCCACGCCACTTGAGTGAACGAACGTCACGGACTCCACCGAACCATCACTTCGAACAGCGACTGTCACGAGGGGATCGGAGTGGGGTTGTTTCACAGCTTCCCGCACGATGTCGAACGTCATGTTCAACTCAATCTTCCGACGCCACGCCTCTGCGTACAGGACGATTTCCTCGTTGGGATCCGTTCGGCCGAAGAGCCTGTAGCGCCGTCCGCTGTCATACGACAGTGGCAGCAAGGGTGACGGCCGCGCCGCTGCCGTTGCAGCATCGCGCCGCACCGCCTCTTCGTCCAGCTGTCGTCCAATCGCCCGAAGCGCCGCCTCCCGTCTCGCTGCTGCTTGCGCAATCTCCGCGCCTGCGGCGTCGCCCTTTGCGGTTTCGGCGCGAGCGGTTTCGGCGCGAGCGGTTTCGGCGCGAGCGGTTTCGGCGCGAGCGGTTTCGG
>JBEPUM010000028.1:0-26079 GCA_041691515.1 Pseudomonadota bacterium
GACGGTGGAGGTCGCAAGCCGTGCAGGGCATCGCGGGGAGTACTTGCGCCGCCCCGACCTCGGGCGACAGCTCGATCGCACATCGGAGGAGATTTTAGGAAAGAGAAGCATCGGCCCGTCCGGACTGGTCGTGGTGATCGGCGACGGTCTTTCCCCAGCGGCGGTCAACGCACACGCGGTCGAGCTGATTCGGCATCTCGTTCCGAAGCTCGCGGCTGATGGCCTCGAGATCGGCGTAACCGTGGTGGCATCGGGCGCCCGGGTTGCCTTGGGTGACGCGATCGGTGCGCTGCTCGGAGCACGTCTCGTCGTGATGCTGATCGGCGAGCGGCCGGGCCTGTCCGCGCCGCAAAGCATGGGGGCCTATCTGACCTTCGCGCCGCGGCCCGGGTTGACCGACGCGGACCGCAATTGTGTCTCGAACATTCATGCCGCGGGTCTCGGTTATGACGAAGCGGCGATCAAAATCGAATGGCTGATCCGCGCGGCGCTGTCGCGCGGGCTTTCGGGAGTTGGCTTGAAGGACGAGAGCGCCCTGCGTCCGGTTGCGGCGCTCGCGTCGCGATCATGAGGGCGCCGCGCGGTCGCGCTCATTTCAGCGTGAGTGGCATGGACCGGGCATAATTCGCCCCTGCTTGCGATCTACCGTGGAAACGGCTACATCTTTCGCCGTAAATTTGTGCATGTTTTCAAAGACTAATGCGACTAGTGGCCGGTTCCAGGCCTTCCGCTCCAAAGCCTTCCGAAAATTTGCTAGACGATGGCCTCACGACAGAATGGACAGGGCATGCTTGAGCGAAACCCGGACGCTGCCGATGCGACCACCCCGGTCAAACAGTCGCCCAGCATCGCCTTCGGACTTGAGCGCATCGGTCTGATTGCGGTTCGTGCACCGATTCTGTCCTGCCTCATCCTGCTCGCCATGGTGATCGGCGCGGTGTTTGGCATCCACCGCATCAAGATCGACGATTCTCTCAGCCAGCTATTCCGCTCCGACACCAAGGAGTATCGCCAGTATGAGGAAGTGACCAAACGCTTCCCATCGA
This sequence comes from Pseudomonadota bacterium, assembly GCA_041691515.1. Taxonomy (GTDB): domain Bacteria; phylum Pseudomonadota; class Alphaproteobacteria; order Rhizobiales; family Xanthobacteraceae; genus Nitrobacter. The sequence continues at coordinate 1,047 of JBEPUM010000028.1, forward strand.
GCGAGTTCGACGTGCTGGTCGTGGTTGAGGGCAAGACGCTGCTTGATCGCGGCAACCTTGAAAAGCTGCGCGATACGGTCACCGATCTGCAACTCGTCGATGGCGTCCGCGGGCTGATCTCGTTGTTCTCGGCGCGGCAGGCGCCTGCGCCCGGCAAGCTGCCGGCGGCGCTGTTTCCCTCTGAGCTACCGCAGGGCGCCGACTACGCCAAATTCATCGAGACTGTGAAATCCAACGAGATCATTCGCGGCAAGCTGTTATCGGACGACGGTACCCTCGCGCTCGTCGTGCTGTCGCTTGAGCCATCCATCGTCGGCAACAGCAAACTGGGCACGACCGTCGCGCAGATTCGCAAGGTCATGAACGACGATCTCGCCAACACCGGGCTCACCAAGGAGCTCTCCGGTGTGCCGGTGATGCAGCTCGAAATCCGCAACGCGGTGGAGCGCGACGGTATCATCTACAACGTGGCCGGCATTCTGGCCGGCTGTTTGATTGCGATTCTGTTTTTCCGCAAAGTTTCCTTCATGATCATCGCGGCATTCCCGCCGCTGCTTGCGATTTTGCTGGCCTTGGGCGTGCTCGGCTGGGCCGGTTTCAGCCTCAACATGTTTCTCAACGTGATGACGCCGCTCATCATGGTCATCAGTTTTTCCGATTCCATGCAGCTCACCTTTGCCGCGCGCGATCGTCTGATTGCGGGAGAGGATAAGTATTCCGCGTTTCGAAACGCCGTTCTCGTGGTTGGTCCCGCCTGCGTGCTGACTCATGCGACCGCGGGAATTTCCTTTATTGCGTTGCAGTTCTCGAACTCCGACCTGATCCGCAGTTTTGGCGAGGCGGGCTTGCTGGCGACGATTATCGCGCTGCTTGCCGTGTTGTCGCTGGTTCCAGTCTTCGGCGTTCTGCTGGTTCGCCACGAACAGCGGTTTGCGGAAAAATTCCAAACGTCGGATTCGGGTGTGCAGGCTCTACGTCGCTTCTGCGGCTGGATCGCAGTACGGATGGTAGGGCATCCTGGCCTGTTCAGCTTGCTTGCGGTGGTTGTGGTTGGCGGCCTTGCGGTGGTCTATTCCAACCTCGAGCCGCGTTACCGTCTCGCGGATCAGGTTCCGGACAAGCAGCAGGCGGTAGCGGCAAGCGGACGCCTCGATGCAAAGCTCACCGGCGCCAATCCCATCGATGTTCTGATCGAATTCCCCAAGGGCGAATCATTATACTCGCCGCAGACGCTTGCGACGATCGCCGAAGTTCACAAGCTAGTCGAGGAGCAAGCCGGCGTCGGCAATGTCTGGTCGCTCGAAACGCTGCGGCGCTGGCTCGCCGAAAAGGCCGGCAGCAACGACGTCGCAACGCTCAAGGAATATGTCGACGTCATTCCCAAGCATCTGGTGCGCCGCTTTATTTCCGCGGACCAGATGGCGGTGATAGTTTCGGGCCGGGTGCCCGATCGCGACTCGAGCCAGATTTTGCCGGTCGTCGAAAAGCTCGACCACGCCATGGATGCCGTCAGGAAGGCGCATCCCGGCTATGAAATCGCCGTCACCGGGTTGTCGGCAATCGCAGCCCGCAACAGCGCCAGCATGATCGAGAAGCTCAATCATGGCCTCACGATCGAGTTCGCGCTGGTCGCAGTGTTCATCGGGCTGGCGTTCCGCTCGGTCGTCGTGATGTTCGCGTGCATCCTGCCCGGAATTTTCCCGGTCGTGCTGTCCGGCACCGTACTGTGGGTGCTCGGGGAAGGATTGCAATTTGCGAGCGTCGTGGCGCTCACTGTGTCGTTCGGCCTCGGGTTGAGTGCGACCATCCACTTCCTCAACCGCCTGCGATCCGAGAGCAAGCCAGGCGTCAGCGCCGGAGAGGCGGTCGAGCGTGCGACCGTGTTGATGGGGCCAGCGTTGATCCTCACCACGGTGGTGCTGGCGTGCGGTCTGGTGGTGACGGTGTTTTCGGACCTGCCGTCGCTGCGTCTGTTCGGCTGGCTCAGTGCCTTCGCCATGGTCGCAGCGCTGGTCGCAGACTTCCTGATTCTCCGTCCGACGGCGATGTGGCTGATTACCTTCGCAGAGCGGCTGCGCGGTACCGGCCAAGGGAAACCAGCGAAATAAAAACGGCAATGCAAGGCCATGTGCGCGAAGGACGTCACGTTCGGCGGCGGCTCGGTCGCCAACGTTCTACCCTTCGCGTCTCAATGCGATTCAAAAGCTTCAAAACGCAAATGCCCGGCGGTTAAGCCGGGCATTCTGATTCAATCGAATTTTATTTGCGTTAGCTGCGAACCATCGTGATGGAGACGCCGCGGATTTCGCCCTTTGAACTGATCGAAACCGATTGCTTGTTGCCGTTGGCGCGCAGGGTCAGGTTGGCGGCAAAGCCCGCGGCTTCCACGAATACCTGGATCTCACCGCCGCCGGCGCGGCCTCGCACGGAGCCGAACACGTTACGGCTGGATTCGCTCCAGTTCCCGGTAATTTCAGTTCCCTCGCTGACGACATCGCTGGAGAGATCGAACTTGTAGCTGTCGCTGGCGCAGCGCAGGCTCTGCTTCAGCCCTTTCCCGGTGCCGTCCACCTTGTAGCTTGCCTTGCAGCGGATGTTCTCCCTCGATCCATCGGACAGCGAGACCGTGCCGTTTCCCGACCAGTTTCCATCGAAGCCCGCGAACGGAGAGGATTGGGCGTAGCTTGCGGATGCGGATAACACGAGCCCCGCGGCAAAACCGGCCGCAATCATCGTCTTCCGAACCAGGCTGGAGGCAAACACTTTCATATCCGGTTTCCCATCAAAAATGATACTTTAAGTAATCTCATATCGCGCCGCATCAAGGTTTTAGTCTCGTTGTGCTCCGCGAGGTTCAATGCTGATAGCTTGGATGATGCTCCGATCACGATCCGCAGCGAATCGGCATCGCCGCAGCCATCATCAATTGGCGAAGCGGAACCGTCATCAGACTGAAGCGCCACGCGTTTGACAAGCCGCAGCCCCGCCAGATATGTGACAGAACACGGGCAGGATTTTATTGAGCGATATTAGCCGAAATATTTCAGGATGTTATGTGTTATTTTTGAAAAACTTTTGAGCAGGCAGCGGCAACATGTTCTCCGCCGCAAATTTAGCCGCATTTGGCAGTGCTTTTGTTTTTTGTGGAATGCGGACCTAAAGACGTGCCCAAAGGTTGGTCAAGTGTTGGGTCAGGTCGATCGCGATTGGTATCTGCCGCAGGGCCAATGCGCATCATGGGGCGCACTTGCGATATATATCCCGGTATGGGTATCGATACCGGATTGCGACGTGATTGCTCTCCGCTGTTTTGGAAGGTGAGTGGTCCTGGATTTGCCTTGGCTTGTACAGGATCGGAATTCTCTGCCGTTGGGATGAAGGAATAGAATGTTGAAAATTTTTGCACCGCTGGCCCTGCTTCTTGCATTGGGTTCAACTGTAACGATGGCACAGGCCCAGCAGGATCGCGGAACAGAGGCGGAGCAACGCGCCTGTTCCCGCGATGTCACTCGCTTCTGCCGCAAGGTGATTGATCAGGGCGATTTCACGATCCTGGCCTGCCTTCAACAGAACCGGCCGAAGATTTCGAAGGCCTGCAATGCCGTGCTGGTGAGCCACGGGCAATAAGGTCGCAGGACGGTACCGCCGCTCGCTCGCCTTTGTTTCGGTGCGAGAGCGGCGAGCGATCTTCGGCATGGCTAAAAGGCGAAAGATAGCATTGGTTTAGCCCGCAGTTTCCCCTATATGGGGGGCGCGGGCGATCCTGTCTGCCGGTATTTTCGGAGCCGGCAGGACGCCCAATTGCAATCCCGATCAACGTAGCCCTGTCCCCGATGCCCACCGCGAACCAACTGCGATCCGGCAAGACCCACCGCGACGAGAATTTTCCCGTCGCGTCGTGGATCATTCACCCGCGTCATCGGGCGTTGATTCTCGCGTTCTATAATTTTGTCCGGACCGCGGACGACATCGCCGATCACGCCGAACTCGCCGAGAAAGACAAGCTCGCCTATCTCGATCTGTTCGAGGCTGAGCTGTTGGGGCAGGGCGATAGCCAGCCTGAAGCCGTCAATCTCAGAAATGCGCTGGCACAGCGATCGATGCCGCCGCGTCATGCCCTTGATGTGCTCAAGGCGTTCCGGATGGACGTCACCAAGCTGCGTTATGAGAATTGGGACGACGTGATCGATTATTGCCGCTATTCGGCGATGCCGGTCGGACGGTTCATGCTCGACGTGCACGGCGAGAGCACGTCAACCTGGGCCGCGTCCGACGCACTGTGCGCAGGCCTCCAGATCAATAACCATCTTCAGGATTGCGCCAAGGACTACAAGAATCTCAACCGTGTTTATCTGCCGCGCGATGCGCTGGCCGTGTCCGGCGCTTCGGTGGAGATGCTTGGCGCCGAAAAGGCATCGCCTGCGCTCCTGCAATGCCTGCACGCTCTCGCTGCGCGAACCGAAGTGGTGCTCGACGAGGGGCGCTCGCTCGGCGCCGAGGTCAGAGATACCAGGCTTGGGCTGGAGGTTGCGGTGATTCAGACTTTCGCCGACAAGATCGTCGCGCTGTTGAAGGTGCGCGATCCTTTGAGCGAGACGGTTCACCTCAAGTCGCTGCAACTGCTCGGCCATAGCGTCGCCGGCATCACGGCGGAGATGCTTCGCCGCTCGGTGCGGCGGCGGCCCGTATCGAACCCGGCGGCCGGCGCATGACGATCGAGACAGCGGCTGACGCCAGTTCCGGAGCGACAGCCTCCGGCAGTTCGTTCTACGCGGCGATGCGCATCCTGCCGCGCGCGCAGCGCGAGGCGATGTTCCAGATCTACACCTTCTGCCGTTATGTGGACGATATCGCGGATTCCGATGGTCCTCGGCCGGAACGGCTGGCCGCGCTCCAGCAATGGCGTGACGACATCGACGCGCTCTATCAGGGACATCCGCCGGAGCGGTTGCGCGATTACGTCACCTCCGTTCGCGCCTTCGGCCTGCGGCGCGAGGATTTTCTTGCAATCATTGACGGCATGGAAATGGATGTGCCCGCGGACATCCGTGCGCCCGACGATGCCACGCTCGATCTGTATTGCGATCGTGTCGCCAGCGCTGTTGGGCGGCTGTCGGTGCGGGTGTTCGGATTACCCGAGCAGGACGGGATCTTGCTTGCACATCATCTCGGCCGTGCATTGCAACTGACCAACATTTTGCGCGATATCGACGAAGATGCATCGATCGGCCGGCTGTATCTGCCGCGCGAAGGTCTTTTGCACGCGGGCATCACCAACTTCGATCTGGCTGCTGTCATCTCGAATCCTACGTTGCCGCGCGTTTGTGCGCCGCTGGTGAAACGAGCACGGGCGCATTTCGTCAAATCGGACGAGATCATGAGCCGCAATTCGCGCCGCGCCGTACGCGCGCCACGCATCATGTCGAAATACTATCACGCCATTTTGGATCTGCTGGAGCGTCGTGGTTTTCAGCCGCCGCGCCAGTCCGTTCGCCTGAGCAAGGCGTCGAAGATTGCCATTCTCATCCGGTACGCGTTGATCTGATGCAAAAGACTGTTCACATTATCGGCGCCGGAATTTCCGGTCTTTCTGCAGGCGTGCGGCTGGCCGACGCCGGTTATCTGGTCTGCGTGCACGAAGCGACGCAACAGGTCGGGGGCCGCTGCCGGTCCTATTTCGACGGCGCGACGGGACTGACCATCGACAACGGCAATCACCTCGTGCTGTCCGGCAATCATAGCGTAATGGCCTATGCGCGACGGATCGGCACCGAGGCCGGATTGCAGGGACCGCCGAAGGCTGATTTTTCGTTTATCGATCTCGCGGCCGGCAAGCGCTGGAAACTGCAGATCAACGACGGGCGCGTTCCGTTCTGGGTATTTAATCGCAATGGCCGCGTTCCCGACACATCGCCCGCGGACTATTTCGGGCTTGCACCGCTGACCTGGGCAAAGCCCCAGACACGGGTTGGCGACGCCATCAAATGCGAGGGCGTGCTGTACAAACGGCTGGTGCAGCCGCTGTTGCTCGCGGCACTCAACATCCATCCGCCCGACGGATCGGCCGGTCTCGCCGGAGCGATTATTCGCGAGACGCTGCTGGCGGGTGGCCAAGCCTGCCGTCCGCTGATTGCGCGTGACGGGCTGAGTTCGGTCCTGATCGAACCCGCGATCGAATTTATTCGTGCGAAGGGCGGCAGCGTCGATATCGGACACGAGGCGCGCCACTTCACGATGTCCGATGGCAGGGTCGCGGCACTCTCTCTCGGCGACCAGACCATCGCGCTCGGACCCGATGATGCCGTCGTGATGGCGGTGCCGCCGCGCTCTGCCACAGCGCTGCTGCCGGGTCTGACCGCGCCGACAAAATTCTGCGCGATCGTCAACGCCCACTTCCGCTTCGTTCCACCGCCGCATCTGCCGCCAATGACCGGGGTCGTGAATGGCCTGATCGAATGGCTGTTTGCATTTCCAGAGCGCCTGTCCATCACTATCAGCGGCGGCGACCGGCTGGTGGATATGCCGCGCGAGGAGCTGGCGCGGGCGATCTGGAAGGACATTTGCACCGTCGCCGGGATTGAAGCCGAGATGCCGGCCTGGCAGATCGTGCGCGAGCGCCGTGCCACTTTCGAGGCCTCGCCGGAGCAGAATGCCCTGCGTCCGGGTGTGCTGACGGAGTGGAAAAACCTGTTTCTTGCCGGCGACTGGACTGATACCGGCTTGCCGGCAACCATCGAGGGATCGGTTCGCTCCGGGAACCGGGCCGCCGACCACGTTCTGAAAACCCATTGAATCTGATACATCAGCCGCCATGACTTTCGTGAACGCCATAGCCGCGCCGATCGACGAGGCCGCCCTCAAAGGCAGCATTGGCGATGCCACGCGCGGGCTTCTGGACCTCAAGCAGCCGGACGGACACTTCGTGTTCGAACTGGAAGCCGATGCGACCATCCCTTCCGAATACGTGCTGCTGCGCCATTATCTCGGCGAACCGGTCGACGCCGCGCTCGAAGCGAAGATCGCCGTCTACCTGCGGCGCAGGCAGGGGACTCATGACGGTTGGGCGCTGGTGCATGACGGGCCGTTCGACATCAGCGCCAGCGTCAAGGCGTACTTCGCGCTGAAGATGATCGGAGACCAGCCGGATGCGCCGCACATGGTGCGCGCGCGCGAAGCCATCCTGTCGCGCGGTGGCGCGGCCAACGTGAATGTCTTCACACGGTTTCTGCTCTCATTCTTCGGCGTGGTGACATGGCGCAGCGTACCGGTGCTGCCGGTGGAAATCATGCTGCTGCCGATGTGGTCGCCGTTTCATCTCAACAAGATTTCCTACTGGGCGCGCGCAACGATCGTGCCACTGATGGTGCTCGCGGCATTGAAGCCTCGCGCGCGCAATTCGCGCGGCGTCGGAATTCGCGAACTGTTCCTTCAGGATCCCGCCACGGTTGGCACGCCCGTAAGGGCTCCGCATCAGAGTCCGGCCTGGTTCGCACTGTTCAGCGGCCTTGACTGGATATTGCGGACGATCGAGCCGCTGTTTCCGAAGCGGACGCGTGCGCTCGCGATGGAGAAGGCGATCGCGTTCGTTGAGGAGCGTCTCAATGGCGAGGACGGTCTCGGTGCGATTTTCCCGCCGATGGCCAACACGGTGATGATGTACGATGCGCTGGGATTTCCGCCCGAGCACCCGCCGCGCGCGATCCAGCGCAGAGGCATCGACAAGCTCTTGATCATTCATGAAGACGAGGCTTACTGCCAGCCCTGCGTGTCGCCGATCTGGGACACCGCGCTGGCCTGTCATGCGCTGATCGAAGCCGGCGGTGACGAGGCGCTGAACGATGCCGGCAAGGGCCTCGATTGGTTGCTCCCCAAGCAAGAGCTTTCTCTCAAGGGCGACTGGGCGGTGAAGCGTCCGGATGTCCGGCCGGGCGGTTGGGCGTTCCAGTATGCCAACGCGCATTATCCCGATCTCGACGACACCGCGGTCGTGGTCATGGCGATGGACCGGGCGCGTCGCAACGACCGAAGCGACAAATACGACGAGGCGATTGCGCGCGGCCGCGAGTGGATCGAGGGTATGCAGAGCCGTGACGGCGGCTTCGCGGCGTTCGATGCCGACAATCTCGAATACTATCTCAACAACATCCCGTTTTCGGACCATGCCGCGCTGCTCGATCCGCCGACCGAGGATGTCACCGCGCGATGCGTCTCGATGCTGGCGCAGCTCGGCGAGACGGTCCAGAGCAGTCGCTCGATGGCTGCGGGGGTGGAGTATCTGCGCCGGACCCAGCTCAAGGAGGGGTCCTGGTACGGCCGCTGGGGCCTGAACTACGTCTACGGCACCTGGTCGGTGCTATGTGCGCTGAACGCCGCCGGTGTCGATCACGGTGATCCCATGATTCGCCGAGCCGTGGACTGGTTGGTGTCGATCCAGAACGCCGACGGCGGCTGGGGCGAGGATGCCGTCAGCTACCGGCTCGATTACAAGGGTTTTGAGGGCGCCCCAACCACGGCGTCGCAAACGGCATGGGCTTTGCTCGCCTTGATGGCCGCAGGAGAGGTCGAAAATCCGGCTGTTGTCCGGGGGATGCAGTACCTAATAGACACACAGACCGAAAAAGGGCTGTGGGATGAGGAGCGCTACACTGCTACAGGGTTTCCACGGGTGTTTTATCTGCGATATCATGGTTATTCAAAGTTCTTCCCGCTCTGGGCGCTGGCGCGGTATCGGAATTTGAGAAGCACCAATAGCAAGGTGGTAGGGGTCGGGATGTGAATTTGGGGGCGGCGATTGACGCGTCCGTGGGCAATTCCTTCGACCCGCGGCCAGTACTGATTGTGACCGGTCTGGTTCAGGAAGCCCGCATCGCTGCGGGGCCTGGCATGACCGTGATTTGCAGCAGCAGCGACCCACATCAGCTCCGCTCCCTTCTGGCGGGGTTCGATCCGTCGACCGTGCGCGGCGTCATCAGCTTCGGTGTCGCCGGCGGGCTGGATCCCTCTTTGAAGTCGGGAGACGTCGTGGTGGCGACCGAGGTCGTGGACGGTGAGTCGCGGTGGCAAGCGGGCCTCGCGCTCAGCGAGGAACTGATCGACGGTTCCGGCCTTGGCGGTCAGAAGGTGGTTCGCGCAGGCTTGGCTGGTGTCGAGCAGGTCGTGGTGGGTCAGGCCGGCAAAGCGTCACTCCATGCCGAAACCGGGGCCTCTGCCGTCGACATGGAAAGCCATATCGCTGCCGCCTATGCTGCCGAAGCTGGCCTTCCGTTCGCCGCCCTGCGCGTCATCAGCGATCCTGCGACACGCGCGCTTCCGGCGATTGCCCGCAGTGCCATTAAGCCGAATGGCAATATCGATCTGAAGAAGGTCTTGGGTGGACTCGCGCGAAATCCGCTGACCCTGCGGGCGCTGGTGTCTACCGGGATTGATTTCAACCGGGCACTGCGCAGCCTGCGTGGTTGCCGGGGCTTTCTGCTGGGAGGCGAGAGCCTCGTCGCGGCGGATATCTGATCGCGCCGACGGCCCAACAGCCATAGGTTTTTAGCTTCCCCAAAACAAAATCGGCGCTGAAGATATGATCTTCAGCGCCGATTTTGTTTTGTAGCGAAAGAGCGGTAGCAGCTTATGCTGCTGTGGAAGCCTTTTGCTCTTTTGCCAGTTGTTTGGCTGCGGCAGCCGCGGCCTCGTCCTTGCGGATATCCGACAGGCGCTTCTGCACTTCTGCCGAGAAAATGTACTGCGCTGGGCGCTGGTTATCGAGACTGATTTCCGGCGCCATCGGTCCCGTCGTGCGGATACCGCGGAGCGCCACCCACATCGCCTTGAACGGATTATTGATTGCGGCAGTGGCCGCGGTCGGCTCGTATCCGCAATGCGCCATGCAGTCCGCGCACTTCTCGTATTTACCGGTGCCGTAGGTTTCCCAATCGGTGGTGTCCATCAATTCCTTGAAGGTCTTGGTATAGCCTTCGCCGAGCAGGTAGCAGGGCTTCTGCCAGCCAAATATGTTACGGGCCGGCATGCCCCAAGGGGTGCACTCATATTCCTGATTGCCTGCGAGGAAGTCGAGGAATAGGCCGGAGTGCATGAAATTCCACTTCTTGCCCTTGCCGAGCGCGAATACGTCGCGGAATAGCTTCTTGGTCTTGGTACGGTTCAGGAAGTGCTCTTGGTCGGGCGCGCGCTCGTAGGCGTAGCCTGGTGACATCGAAACCCCGACGCCAAGCTCAGTGGTGAAGTCGAGGAATTTCGCGATCGCCTCGGCCGGATGGCCGTCGAAGATGGTGGCATTGACGTTGACGGCGAAGCCGCGTGCCTTCGCCGCCTTGATCGCGGAGACGGCGCGATCGAATGTACCGACCTGCGACACGGCCTTGTCGTGATGGTCTTTCAATCCGTCGAGATGGATCGAGAAGAACAGATAAGGCGATGGCTCGAACAGATCGAGCTTCTTTTCCAGCAGCAGCGCATTGGTGCACAGCGAGACAAATTTCTTGCGCGCAACGAGGCCGCGCACGATCTCGCCGATTTCCTTGTGGATCAGCGGTTCACCGCCGGGAATTGCAACCATCGGCGCGCCGCACTCTTCAGCGGCGTCCCAGCATTCCTGCGCCGACATACGGCGGTTTAGGATAGCATCGGGATAGTCGATCTTGCCGCAGCCAACGCAGGCCAGATTGCAGCGGAACAACGGCTCGAGCATCAGCACAAGCGGATAGCGCTTGCGGCCAAGCATTTTCTGCTTGATCAGATATCCGCCAATTTTTAGTTCTTTAAAAAACGGTATTGCCATCACAAGTTTTCTCTCTGGGACTTCCAGCCGTGGAAATTGAAAGGATCAGGCTGAGGTAAGTTCAGACGGAAGCCGGAATTCGATATTTTCTTCCCGTCCTGGCAGCACCGAAACAGCAACCGGCCCGATGCGCCTCAAGGCCTCTATGACGTCATCGACAAGCACTTCAGGCGCAGATGCGCCAGCGGTGATGCCCACTGTTTTCGCGTTTTTCAGCCACTCCGCATTGAGTTCGCTGCCGTCGGCGATGAGATAACTCGCGACACCGACTTCGGTGCCAATTTCGCGGAGCCGGTTGGAATTGGAACTGTTGGTTGCCCCGACCACAAGTATGACATCCACCAGTTTGCTGAGGTCTCTTACCGCAGATTGGCGGTTTTGTGTCGCATAGCAGATATCCCGGGTGTCGGGGCCTTGAATATCTGTAAACCGCTGCTGGAGCGCGAGAATAATGTCCTTGGTGTCATCAACACTGAGTGTTGTCTGGGTAATATAGGCTACGGGAGCGTCCGCGGGCAGCGTCAGGGCTGCGACATCGTCCACGTTCTGGACCAGCAGGACAGGGCCGGGAACCTGGCCCATCGTTCCCTCGACCTCCGGATGTCCGGCATGGCCGATCAAGATCAGCGCGCGTCCCTTGGACATATAACGCTTGCCCTGATTGTGGACCTTGGTCACGAGCGGGCAGGTCGCATTGAGCACGGGCAGGCCACGGGTCGCAGCCTCTTCCTCGACGCTCTTGGCGACGCCATGGGCGCTGAATACCGTGACGGCCTTTGGCGGAACCTCCGAAAGGTCCTCGACGAAGATTGCGCCCTTGTTTTTCAGGCTTTCGACGACGTATTTGTTGTGAACGATCTCGTGGCGCACATACACCGGGGGACCGTACTTCTCCAGCGCGCGCTCCACGATCTCGATCGCGCGGACCACGCCTGCGCAGAATCCGCGCGGCTGTGCCAGAAGGACTTCTATCGGACGTCCGTCAGTCAATTTGCACCTTATGCATTATCTAACTCCATGTAATTTCGTCGAAATCGGACGTCTCGCCAGAAAGAATCATAGGTCGACAATCTTGGGATCAATATCCAGGTTCCCACGCTATGACATATATGGTGCCCGGCGTCGGGCCGAAATACTCCATGCCGCAGGCTTTTCGGCCGGTACGGTTTATGCCGGAGCGTAATTACCGGTATTATAGTACAGATTTCGGCTGATTGACCAAATACGGCCGGCCTCACCTGTTCGTCACTTTGTCACTGACAAAACCCGATTATATCAGGCATTCCAAATCGTCAGGCGGCCATCCCAAAATTCCGTGCCAAATCGTCACGCCAATCGTCCGGCAGCGGCACGTTTTATGCCATTTTTTCGTGTCCTTGAAGACAACAGAATACAAAATCATTAGATCAGGCACGGGAACCCGGCCGAGATTCAATGCATTCTCGGTATGCCGGTAGCAATAGAAAGAAAGAATGTGCTGACAAGCCTTGTTGTTTCAATTGTTAAGACTTGCACACGATTTGCTTTGGCTACTGTGTTGGTTGCAATCGTCCTCGCGATCGGGGCGGGCTTCTATACGGCCAGAAATTTCGAGATCAATACTGACATCAACAAGTTGATCTCGCCCGATCTGGATTGGCGGCAGCGCGATAACGCGTTCGAAAAGGCCTTCGATCAGGAGAGGCTGATTCTCGCGGTCGTCGAGGCGCCCACGGCCGAGTTCGCCGGCGCCGCTGGCGCCCTGCTGACGGAGAAATTGGCGAGCGACCACAAGAATTTCGAGGGCGTCCAGCAGCTCGGTGGCGGCGCATTTTTTGAGCGAAATGGATTGCTCTTCCTCCCGACGGCCGAGGTTCAGCAGGTCACGGGTCAATTCGGCGAGGCTGCTCCGCTGGTCGAAATCATGGCGGGCGATCCAAGCTTGCGCGGGCTGACGGGCGCGCTCGAAAGTGCGCTTGTGGGTTTGAAGCGCGGACTGTTCACGCTGGACGGTACGGCGCGGCCGTTCTCCATGATTGCCCAGAGCGTCGAGGATGTTTTGACCAAGGGAACCGGTACGTTCTCTTGGCGCCAGTTGGTGAGCGACAAGCCGCTGCCTGATTCCGAGCGCCGCTCGCTGATCCAGGTCAAACCGTTCCTCGATTTTAATGCGCTTGAACCCGGCAAGGATGCCACCGACGCGATCAGGAAGGCCGCCGTCGATCTGGATCTTGCGGGCAAGTATGGCGCGCGTGTCAGGCTGACGGGGCCGGTTCCGATCGCCAACGAAGAATTCGCCACGGTGCAGGAAGGCGCGGTCACCAACGGTATCGGCACGATCCTGGTCGTGCTGGTGATTCTGTGGATGGCATTGCATTCGCCGAAGATCATCTTCGCGGTATTCGCGACGCTGTTCGTCGGGCTCTCGATCACGACGGCCGTCGGCCTGATGATGGTTACCTCGCTGAATCTGCTGTCGATTGCGTTCGCCGTTCTGTTCGTGGGATTGGGTGTCGACTTCGGAATCCAGTACAGCGTCCGATACCGCTCCGAACGCTTCAAGAGCAACGACCTGGAAACGGCGCTGCTCGTGGCGGCAGAGCGTTCCGCCGTGCCGTTGTCGCTGGCGGCGATGGCGACGGCAGCGGGCTTCCTGTCGTTCCTGCCGACGGACTACAAGGGCGTTTCGGAACTCGGCAAGATAGCCGGCGTCGGCATGCTTGTGGCCTTTTTGGCGAGCATCACCGTTCTCCCGGCGTTGTTGCGGCTGCTGAACCCGGCTGGTGAGAAGGAGGCGGTCGGATATGCGTTTCTGGCGCCGCTCGATCATTTTCTCGAAAAACATCGCGTCGCGATCATCGTCAGCACGCTTGCGGTGGTGATCCTCGGATCGCCGGCGCTCTATTTCCTGCGCTTCGATTTCAATCCGATTCACCTGAGAAACCCGAAAGTTGAATCGATCGCCACGTATCTGGATTTGCGGAAAGATCCGGAAACCGGAGCGAACGCTATCAACGTGATGGTCAAATCCGAAGCGGAGGCGAAGCAGGTCGAGGCCAAGCTGGCCAAGGTGCCTGAAGTCTCGCGCACCATGTCGCTCGACAGCTTTGTGCCCGCAGACCAGCCGGCGAAGCTCAAATTGATCGCTCAGGGAGCCAAGATTCTTGGTCCCGCGCTCAATCCGGATTCGGTCGACGCCGCGCCATCGGACGAAGAGAATGTTGCGGCGTTGAAGGAATCTGCCGAGAGCCTGCGCAAGGCCGCCGGCGACAATCAGGGTCCGGGCGCCGCGGCCGCGAAGCGGCTGGCCGGCGATCTTGCCAAGCTGGCGGATTCGAATCAGGCCACGCGCGAGAAAGCTCAGGCCGTCTTCGTCGAACCGCTGAAGATGATGTTCGAGCAACTTCGTAGTTCGCTCAAGGCCGAGCCGATCACTTTGAAGTCGCTGCCGCCTGATTTCGTGCAGCTGTGGAAAACCAAGGACGGCATCACGCGCGTCGAAGCATTGCCGCGCGGCGATCCGGACAACAATGAGACGCTGCGGAAATTTGCCAGCGCAGTGCTGGCCGCCGAGCCCACCGCGATCGGCGGTCCCGTGTCGATTCTCAAATCCGGCGACACCATCGTGAAGGCCTTTATCGAGGCGGGTCTGTGGGCGTTGATCTCGATCAGTATCCTGCTCTGGCTGGCGTTGCGGCGAATCACGGATGTGCTGCTGACGCTGGTGCCATTGCTTGTCGCGGGCGCCGTGACGCTGGAAATCTGCGTCGTGATCGGGCTGCCCCTGAACTTCGCCAACATCGTCGCGCTGCCACTGCTCCTTGGCGTCGGCGTGGCGTTTAAAATCTATTATGTCACCGCCTGGCGATCCGGGCGGACCAACCTGCTGCAATCCAGCCTGACGCGGGCGATCTTCTTCAGTGCGCTGACGACCGCCACAGCGTTCGGAAGTTTGTGGTTGTCGAGCCATCCGGGCACGGCAAGCATGGGCAAGCTGCTGGCGCTGTCACTGGTGACGACGCTGGCAGCCGTGCTGCTGTTTCAGCCTGCGCTAATGGGTCGGCCGCGCGATGTCGGGGAGTAGACAGATATCGCCGACGGGATCGGCCGGCGCGGCCGTCGTGGCTATCTTCTGACCAGTGGTCTTTGGCGCCGCCTTCGGTAATGGCGCCGTCTTGGCCATGTTCGCCTTCGGCGCACCCTTGGCCGGACTGGTGGTGGGAGTGTTGGACGGGCTTGAGGGAATCGGGCCGGCAACGCGGGTCCAGGTTTCCCCGCCGCAGAGGAAGCCGAGCACGCACCCCTGAATCTCGAGCTGATCCGGCGATCCGAGTTTGATCGTCGATGCGTAAAGCTTGCCGTCCTTGGCGTTATAAACTTGGCCTGCCCACTCTTCCTTCGCGGGCTTCTTCTTCATATCGAGAAGAATCGGCATGCCGAGTGTCGGCCTGTTCCTTTTTGAGACGTCCGGATTGTTCTTATCAATTCCGCCGGCGGTTTTCTCCCACGCGACGACACCCCACATCGCGCCGTTGCATTCGGCAACGCGGATGTTGGCGACGCCGTCGGCAACAAGCCAGTCGCCGGTCGGATCAGCCGCACCGGCCGGCCTGAAACCCATCGTCACCAGAACGGCTGCGACAAGAGAGGTAGTGGTAAGAATTCTGCAAAAATTTATAGTGCGCATGGTATGCCTTGGGCGCTGCAACATATTTCAAGCCTATGCTTAAGTAGAAGAGCTGGGAACCAGCGGCAAATTCAAATTGCCGTATTCGTGCTTTTCAGTTGACGAAGCGGCTATCAACCGAAGTATGTAGCGGATGCTATATCCAAATCTAGACGTTTCCGAGATGTTTGTGGACCGGCAGGCGCAGCGCAGTGCCATGCATACGCGACACCTCAATGAGCAGCTTGTCAGAGTTCTCAAGACCATTGGTTACGACGTCGGTTTTCAGAGCGGCCGTGGTCAATATCTGTTCGATCGCGACGGTGCGCGCTATCTCGATCTACTAAGCGGTTTTGGCGTTTTTGCGATTGGGCGGAACCACCCGGCGTTGCGGGAGGCCTTGAAGAGCGTCCTCGACAGCGACCTGCCGAATCTCGTGCAAATGGACGTTTCTACCCTGGCCGGCGTCCTCGCCGAACGCCTGCTGGCTCACATGCCATATCTGGATAAAGTCTTTTTTGCGAATTCCGGTGCGGAATGTGTCGAAGCTGCGATCAAGTTCGCACGCGGTGCAACCGGCCGCCCCGGCATCGTTTATTGCGACCACGCCTATCACGGCCTGACCTACGGCGCGCTCTCCCTGACCGATGATACCAACTTTCGCAGCGGCTTTGGATCGTTGTTGCCCGATTGTACCGTCGTTCCCTTCAACGATCTCGCCGCTCTGGAGCAGGCACTATCGTCGCGGCAGGTCGCAGCCTTCATCGTCGAGCCCATTCAGGGTAAGGGCGTCAATGTGCCAAGCGATGAATTTCTGCCGGGTGCGGCTGCGCTGTGCCGCAAGTATGGCACGCTGTTCGTTGCCGACGAGATCCAGACCGGGATGGGTCGGACCGGGCGATTCCTGGCGGTCGAACACTGGAATGTCGAACCCGACATGGTGCTGCTGTCGAAAGCCCTGTCCGGCGGCCATGTTCCGGTCGGCGCGGTGCTGACCCGCAAGTCGATCTTCGACAAAATCTTCAATCGCATGGATCGCGCAGTGGTGCATGGCTCGACGTTTGCCAAGAACGATCTCGCTATGGCGGCCGGCATCGCTACTCTCGAGGTCATGAAATCCGAGAAGCTGATCGAGAACGCGGCCAAGCGTGGCGCTGAATTGCGGCTTGCACTCAACCGCATGGTGCCGGGTTACGAGCTTTTGAAGGAAGTCCGCGGCAAGGGCCTGATGATCGGCGTCGAATTCGGGCCGCCGAAATCGCTCCGGCTGAAGGCGTCATGGAATCTGCTCGAGACCGCCAACAAGGGTCTGTTCTGCCAGCTCATCACCGTGCCGCTGTTCAAGGAACACAAGATCCTCACCCAGGTCTCCGGCCACGGCAGCCACACCATCAAGCTGCTGCCGCCGCTGACGATCACGGACGAAGACTGCAAGTGGATTGAGACCTCGTTCGACAGCGTGATCGCCGCCAGCCATCAGGTGCCCGGAGCGATCTGGTCATTGGGCAAGACGCTGGTCGACAATGCCGTGCGCAAGTCGGCCTGAGTCCTAACCCGCTCCGACCTGCAGCGCGTTTTCGAACTTGTCACTGAATTCCGCGAGTTCGTCAGCATTGATATCGCTTACCGCCCAGTAGCTCAGTCCCTTGTCGCTCCAGCGGCGGATGTTGAATCCTTGCACGGTCTCGGTGCGTGCGGCGCTGTGCTCCGCGTTTGGCGTCTGCGCGACGAAGAGATTGATGATGTGCGCGCGCCGCTTGTAGACAATCGCGCCGAGTGCCCGTCCGTCGATGTAATCGAGACGCCCGCCGATCAGCGTGAAACCGAGCGCCGTCAGGTCGATTACCGGCGGGGCGACATCGAGCCGGCCATTGAACCATGGCTTCACCGTATGCTGGTCGGTGGAGACAACATCTGTCAGGTGTCCCGCCTGCAACGAACGCAGATGGGCGGAGACGATTTCGGAGGCAATGCGCTGTTCGTCATCGTTGCGCAGAACGATGGCGACAAGGCCGGTCGCCGCCATGGCCGACACGACCGAGCCCATGGCAAATCCCTTCAGCACCGAGCGGCGGCTGGCTGTGCGTGGCTGCGGCAGCGCGGCCTCGATGCGCCGGCGCAACTGTGGCGGTGCCGTGAAGTGCAAATCGGCAGCGGCGATCTCCGCCTTCATCTCGCGATAGGCGCTGAGCTGCGCGGCACAGCGCGGGCAGGTGGCGATGTGGTTCTCGACCTCGCGTGCATGGCCGGCGTCGAGTTCGCCGTCGATCAGCGCGTGCAGAAGGATTTCCGCTTCGTCACATGTCATTTGGGTTGCTCCTCTTCCGCGAGCCATGCCGTCCGCAGCATGGCCCGCGCACGGGCGAGACGTGACATCACCGTGCCGACCGGCGCGCCGACGGCTTCCGCGATTTCGCGATAGGACAAATTCTGAACTTCGCGCAGGACGAAGGTTTCTTTGAATGGCTCGGCGAGTGCCGCGATCATGCGGCGGATTGCGCCGGCATCGCGGTGACGCAGGATTTCAGCTTCCGGCGTTTCCTGCGCCTCATTCCACAGCGGCGCTTGCTCGGCGCTCTCGGGCAATTCGTCGGCGGGCGTGATCGCTGAATGTGTGCGGCGGGCAAATTCGGCGCGGCAGACGTTACGAAGGATGGCGAACAGCCACGGCTTCATCGCCGGGCCGCGATAACTATCGAAATGCTTCAGCGCGCGCAGATAGCATTCTTGCACCGCGTCCTCGGCATCGGTCGCATCGCGCAGCAGATAGCGCGCGAGCGTGTAGACGTCGTCGAGATAGGGCAGGGCCGCATCGCGAAAGCGCTGCGCCCTGGCCGGATCATCGCTGGATGAACTGAACCGCATTGTTTTGTCCGCAACGGCCGGTGTCCGGACCGCACGAGGTTGCGGTCCGGACATCGCCGTGATGCCTTGATTTTCGAGGTTACTCAACCTTGATCATCCCGACCATGTGCGGATGAAGCGAACAAAAGTACTTGTAGTCGCCGGCACTGGTGAAGGTGAACGAGTAGATGTTGTCCGTATCCAGCGGCTTGGAGCGGAATTTTCCCGCCGAAACTACCGTGTGCGGAATGTCGTCACGGTTTTTCCAGGTCACGGTGGTCCCGACCTTTACCGTCAGCTGTGCCGGCTGGAAGGTAAAGTTGTCGATCATCACCGATGCCTCCTCGCAATGGGCAACAGCCATCTGCGACGCCATCGCCACAGCCACGGCAAGCCGGATTGCGGCGGTGCGCAAGTTTACAAATGTCATGATTCACAGTCCTCAGCCTTGAAGCGGCGTATCGATGATGGCGAGACGTTCATCGCCGGGCTTGAAAGTGATGCTGGCAGTGCCGAGCAGGGTGCGCAGCTTGTCGTCGGCGACCTTCATCGGGCCGGGTGAAGGCGCGGTGCCCGGTGCCGGCTGCGGGAATGCGGTCGAGCGCGCGGTATGGAAGGTGACGTTGCCTTCGATTTTCTGCATCACCTGATGAATGTGACCGTTGAGGACAGTCACGGAGCCGAAGCCTTTCATGAGATCGAGTGCGCGTGCGCCATCTTCCGTGCCCCAGCCCCAGGTCGGATACACGGACCACAGCGGGATGTGGGCAAACACCACCATCGGCTGCGAGGAGGAACGGCCTTTCAGGTCGTCTGCGAGCCACGAAAGCTGCTCGGCACCGAGATTGCCGAGGCCGCCGGCCTTCATATCCACGACGTTGACGAGGCCGATGAAGTGCACGCCGTTGGCATCGAAGGAATACCAGCCAGAGCCTTTGGTGCCGCGTCCATAACGCTCGCGGTAGAGCTTGATCTCTTCGTCGATGAAGTCGTGCTCGCCGGGGACGTAATGCACGTCGAGCCGCGCTTGCGAGATGATGCGTTCGGCGTCGTCGAATTCTGACGCCTTCGACAGATGCGTGATGTCGCCGGTGTGGATCATGAACGACGGCTTCACCGGCATCGTCTTGATCTTGCCGATCGCCTCTTCGAGCGTGCCGAGCGCGTTGGGATTGGCCGGCTTGTCGAAGCCGACATGGCTGTCGCTGATTTGCAGGAAGGTCAAACCCTTGGCTTCTGCCGCCTGCGCCGAGCCGACGAGGCCGAGGGAATGCGGTATGCCGCCGGAAATGGTCCAGAGCACGCCGGTGCCGGCCCAGGTCATGCACTCCAGCACTTTGCGACGGCCGACGCCGTCGCCGTTATGATTGTGGTCGTGATCGCTCATCGCACTCTCCAAGGCCCGCCATCGGGCTTACGGGGACTGGATCGGACGATGAGACGATTTATTCCCGGCGATTTCGCTGCGGTTAAGCAGTTGGATTGGCCGCGGTTTTTCTATTCGCCGGATGGCGATGACGAAACCGTTACCGGCGATCTTCAATCGCCATTGCCGCACCCTTCTCGGCGATCATCGCGGTCGGCGTGTTGGTATTGCCTGAGGTGATGGTGGGCATGACGGAGGCATCGATGATGCGAAGCCCCGCAAGACCGCGGAAGCGCAGGCGCTCATCGACCACAGCCATTGGATCAGACGCTGCGCCCATCTTCGCGGTACCGACAGGATGGAAGATCGTGGTGCCGATATCGCCTGCGGCTTTCGCGAGCGAGGCGTCGTCGTCGCCGATCGCCGGTCCCGGCAAGTATTCCTCCGGATGATATTTCGCCAGCACCGGCTGTTTCATCAACCGCCGTGTGGTGCGGATGGCGTCGGCCGCGACCTCGCGATCCTCGCCGGTCGCCAGATAATTTGGCGCGATCAATGGTTTTTCGTCCGGCGCTGCGGAGCGGACGCGCACGGTGCCGCGCGAAGTCGGCTGCAGATTGCAGGCGCTGACTGTGATCGCAGGAAAGCGGTGCAGGGGATCGCCGAACTTGTCGAGCGACAGCGGTTGGACGTGAAACTGGATGTTGGCCCGGTCGCGGTGCAGATTCGAACGCGTGAAGATGCCGAGTTGCGATGGCGCCATGGTCAGCGGCCCACGGCGCCGTAGCGCGTAATCCACGCCCATCATGCCGCGCTTGAACAGGTTGTAATAGGTCTCGTTCAGCGTCTTCACGCCCGAGACCTTGTAGATCGCGCGTTGCTGCAGATGGTCCTGCAGGTTGCGGCCGACGCCCGGCTTATCGAGCACAACGTCGATGCCGAGCGGGGCCAGCCAGTCCACGGGGCCGATGCCGGAACGATGCAGCACCTGGACCGATCCGATCGAACCGGCGCACATGATCACTTCGCCCTTGGTCCGCGCATCGAGGGTTTCGCCGTTCTGAGTGAACTGCACGCCGACGGCGCGCCCGTTCTCGACGATCAGCCGGTCGGTGAGCACATTGGTTTCGAGACGCAGGTTTGAACGGTTGAGTGCAGGCTTGAGAAATCCGCGCGCCGAGGACCAGCGCCGCCCACGCTTCTGGTTGACATGGAAATAGCCGACGCCCTCGTTGTCGCCGGTGTTGAAATCCGGCGTCTTGCGGACGCCCATCTCGGCCGCGGCCTCACGAACCGCATCGAGAATCGTCCACGATAGCCGCGGCGCCTCGATGCGCCAGCCGCCACCCGCGCCGTGATGGTCGCCGGCGCCGAGGAAGTGGTCTTCGAGCCGCTTGAACACCGGCAGCACATCGTCATAGCCCCAGCCGGTGAGCCCGAGTTGCCGCCAGTGATCGTAGTCGGCGGCCTGGCCCCGCATCGAGATCATGGCGTTGATGGCAGAGGAGCCGCCGATCACCTTGCCGCGCGGATAGGAGAGCGAGCGGCCGTTCAGGCCGGCTTCCGGCTCCGTCTTGAACATCCAGTCCGAGCGCGGATTGCCGATCGCGAACAAATAGCCGACGGGGATGTGAAACCAGATCCAGTTGTCCTTGCCGCCGGCCTCGAGGATCAGCACGCGGTTGCGCGGATCGGCCGACAGGCGGTTGGCGACGATGCAGCCGGCGGTTCCTGCGCCGACAATGATGTAGTCAAATTCACCTTCAAGCTGCCGCGTCATCCTCACCCGCCGTCATTCCGCAACGTCTGCTGCGCTGCATTCGTAGTCAACGCATAGCGGTGCCATGCGGCGCTGTACAGTTCCGGGATGATGTCCAGCAAAATCAGCATATTGGGCCGCTCGTCGCCTCATGCTAGAGAAGAGATAGTCCTCAACTCACCCGGAAACATGTCATGCCCATCGTCAACCGCGTCGCCGATCTGCAACCCGATATCGCCGCCTGGCGCCGGGACATTCATGAAAATCCTGAATTGCTCTACGATGTGCATCGCACAGCGGCGTTTGTCGCGGACCGGTTGCGGGAATTCGGCTGCGATGAAGTGGCGACCGGCCTCGGTAGGACTGGCGTCGTCGGCGTCATCAAGGGCAAAAAACCGGCGGGCAAGGGCGACGTCAAAGTGATCGGCCTGCGTGCGGACATGGATGCACTGCCGATCCACGAAGAAACCAATCTCCCTTATGCCTCCAAGACGCCTGGCAAGATGCATGCCTGCGGCCACGACGGCCACACCGCGATGCTGCTCGGCGCGGCGCGCTATTTGGCGGAGACGCGTAATTTCGCAGGCGATGCGGTCGTGATCTTCCAGCCGGCGGAAGAGGGCGGCGCGGGCGCCGCGGCCATGATCAAGGACGGCCTGATGGATCGTTTCAAGATCGATCAGGTTTACGGCATGCATAACGGTCCCGGGCTGCCGCTCGGTTCCTTTGCGATCCGTTCGGGTCCGATCATGGCGGCGACCGACGCTATCGACTTCAAGATCGAGGGTCACGGCGGTCACGCCGCGCGCCCGCACATCTGCATCGATCCGGTGGTGGCGGGCTCGCAGCTCGTCATCGCCTTGCAGTCGATCGTGTCGCGCAATGTCGATCCGCTGGAATCCGCGGTCATCTCGGTTTGCGAATTCAACGCCGGCAATGCCCGCAACGTCATTCCGCAGAGCGTCGAATTGCGCGGCACGGTCCGCACCTTGCGCCCCAATGTGCGCGATCTGGTGGAGAGGCGTATCCGCGAGATCACAGCCGGCGTGGCGCAGACCACGGGCACCAAGATCGATCTGACTTTCGAACGTGGTTATCCCGTCACGGTGAACCATGCCGCGCAGACCGATATTGCGACGACAATCGCAAAGGAAATAGCAGGCGATAGCAACGTCCACGAGACGCCGCCGATGATGGGTGCTGAGGATTTTTCCTATATGCTGGAAGCGCGTCCTGGCGCCTTCATCTTCCTCGGCAACGGCGACAGCGCCGGTCTGCATCATCCGGCCTACAATTTTAACGACGACGCGATCCCTTACGGCACCTCGTACTGGATCAAGCTGGTCGAGAACACGCTGGCGGCCTGACCGCGCGTTAAGTTCAGAAGTGGACATGGCCGCTTATTCGAGCGAGCGCGGGCGTCTTTGGAACATTGCATGTCACATGACGTTGAGAGACGGGAACGATCCCGTCTTTCAAAGGAGCGCGCGCGTCATGGCTGCAAAAGACAAGGACCTCAACGACCTCTTTCTCGATACCCTCAAGGACATCTACTTCGCTGAAAAGCAGATCCTGAAGGCGCTTCCCAAGATGGCCAAGGCTGTCAACTCCGACAAGCTGCGTGCCGCGTTCGAAAAGCATGAGGGTGAAACAGAAGGTCAGGTTGACCGGCTCGAACAGATCTTCAAGCTGCTCGACACGCCGGCGCGGGGCAAGACCTGCGAAGCGATCAAGGGCATCCTCGAGGAAGGCAAGGAGATCATGTCCGAATACAAGGGTTGCGAGGCGCTCGATGCCGGCCTGCTGGCGGCGGCACAAGCTGTGGAACACTACGAAATCTCCCGCTACGGCACGCTGAAACAGTGGGCGACGCAGCTCGGCATGAAGGAAGCGGTGCGACTGCTCGATCAGACGCTGCAACAGGAAAAGAAGACCGACGTTGCGCTGACCACGCTGGCGGACGCCGCAGTCAATCTTGCGGCGGCAGCATAGCCGCGACACTGATTGAATAGGTTTGGCCGGGACACAGCATAAGTGTTCCGGCCGCCGGCATTTCATGTCTCGACGATAAGATGCCGACACAAAGCTCGAAGCGTTAAGCCGCTCGTGCCGTCGAAGTAAGCAGTTTCGCAGCGATCTTCAGATCGTCGACGAAGCGCTCGTATTCGCGCGCCTTGGCATCCTCGTCTGGTAGCCGTAGCAGATAGGACGGATGCACGGTGACGAGCGCCTTGCGGCCGTCCATGTCGATCAACCTCCCGCGGTTCTTGTTGATCGGCGTGATCTTGCCGAACACGCTCTGCGCGGCGGTGGCACCCATCGCTACCACCAGCGCGGGATTGAGGGCGGCGAGCTCGCGCTCATACCAGGGGCGGCAGGCCCTTATCTCCGATGTATTGGGCTTCTGGTGTAGCCGGATTTTGCCGCGCGGCACGAATTTAAAATGCTTCACCGCGTTGGTGACGTAAACCTTCGTGCGATCGATGCCAGCTTCCTTCAGCGCGCGGTCGAGCATCTGCCCCGCCGGTCCCACGAATGGCTTTCCGGCGAGGTCTTCCTTGTCGCCGGGCTGCTCGCCGACCAGCATGATCGGTGCATGGGCCGGGCCTTCACCAAACACGGTCTGCGTTGCGTCTTTCCAGAGCGGGCAGGCGCGGCAATCGGCGGCCTCCTCGCGAAGCGCGGAGTGGTGCGAGGTCTTGCGTGTCATCGGCTGTTCCCGCTGCTGCGGCTTTTTCGGGGATGTCGCTTCGGCTGCGACCATCTCCTGCGAGATCCGCGCGGCGTTAGCGATCAGGGGTTCAATCAACGAAGCCTCCGGCAGGTTCCGCCAGTATTTCTTGGGCATCTCGGCCCGCATCGCCTTTACCTTGAGCCGGGCCGGATTGAAGATGCTGGTGTAGTAGCTGCGCCAGAATTCCTCGAGCCGGTCTTCGGACGGCGCCGCGTCGCGGCTGACGCCCGATGTAAATGACAGGGCGTGCCCATCCCAATGCGCGCAGAGGTCCGGCGTGAGAATCGACCATTCCATGTCCGCGAAACGGCGCATGAAGAACGGTGCTGCAAGCTCTACGATGTGATGGTCCGGCTCGAACCATGCCACGAAATGCGAATTCCGCTCGCGGCCAATTTCGCGGAAGCGGACGAACGCGTGCATCTTGTGCTCGTCGCGTCTGACAGCCTTGGCCATGTCTCGGACGCGGGCGATATCCGGATTGGTCGCGAGTGACAGGAGATCGTGGTTCATGCGCAGCCGCCAGAGCAGCCGGTAGAGCAGGGCGAAACGTTCGGGATCGCGATGCAGGATGGCAGTCTGTGCAAGTTCGACGAACTGCGCCGCTACATTGAATACGGCGCTTTGCGAACCGCCGGGAAGGGAATCGCTGGTGGAGTTGAATAGTTCCGGCTCTGTGCCGCGAACGCTCCACGTCACATCGCGCGGCGCGATATTGTCGAGTGCCAGCGAACGGGCGGCTTTGCGCCAGCCTTCAAAGTCGGTTTCGCTGTCGAGTATAATGGTGTGCATCAGAACCCAAATCCCAGTTGCGCCGCCTTTGGTTTGAATCGTTCCGCCAGCATCGCGCTCTCCAGAAGCTGCGGCTGTGGGCGGTGGTCGCTAAGAATGATGAA
>JBEPUM010000029.1:0-26051 GCA_041691515.1 Pseudomonadota bacterium
CGCGGGCATGGCGGAATCGGTAGACGCAAGGGACTTAAAATCCCTCGGCTCGTAAGAGCTGTGCCGGTTCGAGTCCGGCTGCCCGCACCATTACCTCAGGATCACCCTTCTCATGACACAGCATCAGCGCAATCTGTCCACGCCCATCGATCCCGTCAAACTGGATCGCCTTGCCGAAGTCGCGATCAAGGTCGGCTTGCAGCTCGCGCCGGGGCAGGATCTGCTGATCACCGCGCCGGTCGCGGCACTTCCGCTGGTGCGGCGGATTGCCGAACATGCCTATAGGGCAGGCGCGGGGCTGGTGACGCCGTTCTTCTCAGACGAAGAGATCACGCTGTCGCGTTATCGCTCGGGGCCGGATGCGAGCTTCGACCGCGCCGCGGGCTGGCTCTATGAAGGCATGGCGAAGGCATTTTCGGCGAACACCGCACGGCTCGCGATCGTCGGCGACAATCCGATGCTGCTGTCGGGCGAGGATTCCGCAAACGTCGCGCGCGCCAACAAGGCGAACTCCATGGCCTATCAGCCGGCGCTGGAAAAAATCGTCGGTTTTGATGTCAACTGGAACATCGTGGCGTGGCCCGGCACGGCCTGGGCGCAACTGATGTTTCCAAAGGACAGCGCGGACGGCGCGGTGACAAAACTCGCGGACGCAATTTTTGCCGCATCGCGCGTCGACAACGACAATCCGATCGCCAACTGGACTGCACACAACGCCGCGCTTCGTCAGCGCACCGACTGGCTGAACGGTCAGCGCTTCCATGCCTTGCATTTTTCCGGACCCGGCACCGACCTGACGGTGGGACTCGCCGACGGTCATGAATGGGTCGGTGGTGCATCGACTGCGAAGAACGGCATCGTCTGCAATCCGAACATTCCGACCGAGGAGGTGTTTACGACGCCGCATGCGCATCGCGTCGACGGGCACGTCCGCAGCACCAAACCGCTGTCGTATCAGGGCACCCTGATCGACGAGATTTCCGTGCGCTTCGAGCAGGGCCGCATCGTCGAGGCGAAGGCGTCGCGCGGCGCTGATGTGCTGAACAAGGTGCTGGATACCGACGCGGGCGCGCGGCGGCTCGGCGAAGTGGCGCTGGTGCCGCATTCCTCGCCGATCTCGAACAGCGGACTGTTGTTTTACAACACGCTGTTCGACGAGAACGCGGCTTGCCATATCGCGCTCGGCCAATGCTATTCAAAATGCTTTGTCGATGGCGCCAAGCTAACGCCCGAGCAGATCGCGGCGCAGGGCGGCAACAAGAGTTTTATTCACATCGACTGGATGATCGGCTCCGGCGAGATCGACATCGACGGGGTTCATACGGACGGCCGCCGGGTCCCGGTTTTCCGCCGGGGCGAGTGGGCTTAGCGGCTAGGCGAGGCGGTATGTGTGCTCATCGGCGCGCGCAACCCGGCCGATGGCCTCATTGCGGTCATGACGGGGTGCTTAACGCAACCGCAATGGGGTTGGCCTAAGAAAGCATCATGACGGATCGCATCGCAAATAGCTGTCGTTTGAGACTGTCGGCCGCGGCGATTGTGCTGCTGACGGCGGGCGTCGGCCTCGGCGGCTGTGCCGACGTTGGCGACGGCTTTGCATCGGGCGCGTTCGTCGATCCCGCCGCGTACGATCTCTACGATTGCAAGCAGCTCGACGCCCAGCGCAAATCGCTCGCGGCGCAGACCGTCAGTCAGCAAAAGCTCATCGACAAGGCCCGCACCGGCGTCGCCGGCTCCGTGGTCGGCGAAGTGGCGTATCGCAACGACTATGTCAGAATCCGCGCATCGGCCAAGCTTGCCGAAGAGGTATGGCGGCGAAACAAGTGCGAAGAGGCACCGGCACCGGCGTCGGCCGCTACGCCTGCGGCTCCCGTGGTGCCGGCTGGCCGCAAGGGCGCTGCGCGTTCGCCGAGCCGTTGACGCGGCGCTGTCTACGGACGTCCGAATGTTTTCGATGCGGTTTCAATTCTCGGGCCGCCAGTCGTAGATCCAATCCTGACGCGCCAGCATGCGCCGCGGTCCCATGGCCTTTATGAAAAGATCGCGCGCCAGAGCGGACGCTCCCCTGAGATGGTAAATCCGCCCATTCTGTTGTGCGAGCCGCTGCACCCGCGCGACACGCGCGCGGCGTAAAGCCGTATAGCGCGCAAGCGCCGCTGAAGCGCTGTCGTCCGTTGTATCGCCGAGACATTGAGCCAGCACCGCGGCATCTTCGATCGCCATGCCGGCGCCTTGCGCGGCGAACGGCAGCATCGCGTGCGCGGCGTCGCCCAGCAGCGCCATCGCGCCGCTGTGCCAAGGGGTCATCTCGGGTACCGTGAACAGCGCCCATTTCCGCCAGCTGCCGATGGCGTTGACCACGGTACGCGCAGAGTCCGGCCAGCGTGCCGCCGCAAACTGTTGCCTGATTTCCGTGACATCGCCGAGTTCGCTCCCGGATTGATTCCAGCTCCCCGGAATGATTGCGACAACATTGATCTTTTGTCCGCCCGACATCGGGTACGCGACGAGGTGCGCGTCCGGTCCCATCCAGAGCTGGACAGTCTGCGCGGTCAATTCGCGGGGCAACTGCGACGCCTCGATGGTGCCCCGCCACGCGATCAGACCGGAAAACCGCGGTTGGACGTTTGGGAAAAGCTGATTGCGCAGCGCTGACCATACGCCGTCAGCACCGATCAGCGCCCACGCGGCTTCCTGCCGGCGACTTGTGCCGGCGCGCAAACCCACGATGACACCGTCAGTGCTTGCGGCCGCGTCCTCGAACGTCGTGCCGAGCCGCAATTCGATGCCGGGATTATCGCGAACCTGATCCTGCAACGCGCGTTGCAGGTCGGCGCGATGCAGCACCCAGTAGGGCGCGCCATCGCGCGGCGCGGCTGGCTCACCAAGCGGCAGACGGCAGATCTCGCCGCCGTGCCGCACGCTCATGATGCTGATTGTTTCCGGCACGAGGGCATGTGCCGACAGCCTCTCGCGCAGACCGAGGCCGATCAGGATGCGGCTCGCATTCGGCGATAGTTGTAGGCCCGCGCCGGCCTCTTCGAGACGTTCGGCTTTCTCGATGACGATGACGCGAAAGTTGTTGGCTGCCAGCGCCAGCGCTGCCGTCAGACCTCCGATGCCCGCACCAGCGACAACGATGGTGCGCGACGGGGCCACGGGTGTGTCAGGCGACCCTGTCTTTCACCACGGACTCCGGAGGCCGGGCCTGTCCGGCGCCGAGGTCGGCCGCGAAACGGTACAGCGTCGAGCAATAGGGGCAGATGATCTCGTTGTCGTTGCCGAGATCCAGAAAGACATGCGGGTGATCGAACGGCGGATTGGCTCCGACACACATGAACTCCCGCGAACCGATCTCGATGACGGCCGCGCCGGCATCGTTATGGAAATGGGGAACTACGTGATCGGCCATGCTCTTCACCTTGGGTCGCCGCGAGATATTGACGCGCTGGATACGCAACGACATCGCGCCGCACCATACTAATCGGCGCTTGCGATTCCTAGCTGGCCGGATACCGATTTGGAGTTTTCGAGCGTCAGTTATCCATACAAATTCGACACAATCCTGTCGTCTTGGAGAAGCCCTTCTTTCGTCGGGGAAGTTGTGTCTGAAAGACGGCACACCACCTTAAGGCGTACGACGAAGGCAGGTCTTTTCGAGGATTTCGACAATGCGATGGCGAATCGGAAGCGCGATGGCAGGGGTAGCGGTGTGCGCAACGGCGTGCGCTTTGCTGTGGCCGCATGCCAGAGATGCGGGCGCCGTATTGATCGCCCAGGACGACCCCGCACGTCTCTCCAATCTTCAGCTGAATTCCGCCCTTCGGAATGATCCTGCGCTGATCGAGAAAAACATCGAGGCTGCGATCTCTGCCCACGATGCCGGCCTGGCAAAAAGTTTTGTAGATTTAGCAGAGGCCAACGCGATTTCTGTGCCCCACGAATTGTTACAACGCGTTTCCGACGCTGTTGGAGAAGAAAATTCTACTGGACATATGGCCAAGCGCTTCCTGACCGGGCTGGTCACCGGCAATGCCGATGACGGTGCAAGCCTGTCGGGGACGGTCGCGGGCGACCTGTTCGTGTTCGGCGACATCCGCGACGTCGTTCGCGAGGGCAAGCATCTTGCGATGGGTGAGGAAACCGATCGGCTGGTGCTGGGGCTCGCCGCCGCGGGTCTCGCGGTGACGGCGGCCACCTATGTGTCGGTTGGCGGGGCGGCTCCGGTTCGCGCCGGCCTTACGCTGGTCAAGGATGCCCGAAAGGTGGGGCGGCTCGGTGAAGGTCTGACCCAGTGGGCGGGCCGTTCCGCGCGCGAGATGGTTGATGCGCCGATGCTGCAAAATGCCGTCACGACGGGATCGCTGGCGAGGCCCGGCCAGACCGTCGGAGCGATCAAGGCGGCGTTCCGCGCCGAAAAGGCCGGTGGGCTGGTGCGTCTTGCCAAGGATGTCGGCCGTGTCAGCGAAAAGGCGGGGACGCGGGGCGCGCTCGACACGTTGCGGATCGCCGAGGGGCCGAAGGATGTCGCGCGCGCGGCCCGGCTCGCCGAATCCAAGGGCGGCCAGACCCGCGCGATCCTGAAAATCCTCGGGCGCGGCGCATTGCTGCTTGTGGCGGGCGCATTCAATCTTTCGTTGTGGGTATTCGGCGCGCTGATCGCGCTGTTCGGTTTTCTGTCATCGATCAAGGCTACGACCGAGCGTCTGACGCTGTCATCGCTGCAACGCTCGAAAACCAGGCGGCTGCGACGGCAGCTTGCCGCGCAGCCGAGTCTCGCCTGCGCTGCTCCGGCGGTGTAGCGTCTTCACGTCCTTCCGCGGACCAACTCCTTTCCGTCCCCAATCATGGACTTGCTAATGCCGAGTTTTCATCACGGCGACGTCGAAATTGCTTACCTCGATGAGGGCGAGGGCGATCCCGTCGTTCTCGTGCACGGCTTTGCGTCGAGCAAGAATGTGAACTGGGTGTATCCGACCTGGGTGTCCGAACTGCGCAAGAACCAGTTCCGTGTGATCGCGCTCGACAATCGCGGTCATGGGGATTCCAGCAAGCTGTACGATCCGGAAGACTATCACACCGGTACCATGGCGAGCGATATCACCGCGCTGATGGATCACCTTGGCATCGCGCGCGCCGACATCATGGGCTATTCGCTCGGTGCGCGAATGATGGGAGTGTTGGCGCAGAGCCGGCCGGAGCGGGTCCGATCCGCGATTTTCGGCGGTCTTGGGATCGGATTGATCAAGGGCGGCGGACCCGGCGAGAGCGTTGCGAAAGCGCTTGAGGCGCCATCGCTGGATGACGTGACCGACCCGGTCGGCCGCATGTTCCGCGCGTTCGCCGATCAGACCCGTTCCGATCACCGCGCACTGGCGGCGTGTCTGCGCGGGTCACGGCGGCTGATGACGGAAGCGGAGGCGGCCAGCATCGCCGTGCCGACGCTGATCGCGGTGGGTACGGCCGACGAAATCGCGGGATCGGCGGAAGCGCTGGCGAACATCATTCCCGGCGCAGAAGTTTTGGATATCCCGAACCGCGATCACATGCGCGCGGTGGGCGACAAGGTTTACAAGGAAGGCGTGCTGTCGTTCCTGTCACGCCGCGCGTGAAGCCGCGCCGCTGCGATTAGCGAGGTACCGCGCGCCTGCGATCAGCGCCACGAATGTCGCGATCCAGACCATGCGCGCGCCGTAGCGGTCGTGCGGACCTGAGATGCAGCCACACAGGAAAGCGTTTCCGAGCAATGCGACGCACACCGTCGTGGCGAGCAATTCGATATCATCAAGGCGTCTTCGCCAAAGGGCTCTCATCGCGATCGCAGCGAGCACCAGCATCGAGAGCAGCGCTACCGGGATGTGAACCCAGTTGATCGCCGCGAAGTTGATGTCCCAATGCTGTTGATGGGCGGCGCGCATGGCCGGGATTTGCGCGGGCATATAGCGCTCGATGATCCCATAGGTGTGCGGAATCCAGCCGTTGGTGCCTTCGCCGGTGCCGACATGCACCAGTTGCTGCGCTGTCGCGACGACTGCCATTTCGGCCTGCCAGAGCGGGTAGGCGGCCAGCGCGTGGGTGGCGATGAATTCCATCTCGGCGTTCATGCCCTCGAAGCGGCCGAGCTTGTTGAACACGCTGTCATTGGCCCACAGGAATTCATCCGCGGTCGCAGGCAACTGATTGCGATACGGACAAAGCTTCAGCTTGATCGTGTCGCAGTGGTCGTTGAGGTAACGTGCAACGATGCCGTCCTGCATCATTCGCCCGAACGAAACGCCGGCACCGCCGGGGGTCCAGGCCAGACTGCCCGATAACGCGAAATTGGCGGCGAGCAGCATCATCGCACCCACCACAAGCGTGACGCTGCCCTGAATCAGGCCGATCAACGGGAGTCTGCGCAGCAGCCACGGCTTCATCATCCAGCCGAGACAGCAGAGGCCGAACAGAACGCCGAACGTGGCGCTGTGGGTTGCGGCCGCGAATGATGTGTACAAAAATAGCGTGGTCTTCTCGATGGTCGAGAGCTTGCCGTTGTGCACGACGAGAATGAAAAGCGAGAGGACTCCCAGTCCCGCGAAAATGTCGGTTAACAACATACTGGCGAGCCAAGGCAGCGCCGTGGTCAGGACCAGAACGACGGCGATGGCGAGAAGCCGCAACGGTCGCGCCATGCCGAGTACGCGAAGGGTCAATTGCAGGATCCACAGCGTCAGCAGCGCCTGAAATCCCAGATTGATCCAGAAGTACGAGCCTTGGCCCAAATGAAGGTAAATGCCGTAGACGGTCGAACGGCTCGGCACGAGATAGCCTTCGTACCATCGCGCCAGATAGCCGCCGGTATCGTACTCGAGCAACGGATAGCCATTCCAGATCGCCGGAGCGAGCAGAAGTACGGGGATCGCAATAGCGGCGACCCAGGCCCACGGTATGTCCGCGGCGCGTGTGCTTAAGGCTCGGGTGTTAATGATGGTTTCTCCGGTTGGCGCGTCATTTGCGCAAAATCAACGTCCTGCGCAAATGCATAATTAGTTTGACGTAAATTGGTTCGCCGGCGGCTTGAATTGCGAAAATTCCGGGCCACTTTGTCGGGACCGCATGTCATGCGGATATCGCCGGTCAGCTGATATAGTACGGTTCTTTCAATTGGTTAGACCGTCAGTTAACCCTGTGTCAGCTGAATATCGGGTGAACGGCTGGGGACAATGACCGCCTGTCGTGCTATGATGCGCGACGGACCTTTGGAGTTGCGAGACCACCATGGCGATGCATCACGTCAATCCGCAGAATCCGAAGCTGGCGGCGCTCGATCCGATCTGGGATCGCGTTCGCAGCGAGGCCGAGGATATCGTTCGCCGCGAGCCCGAACTGGCGTCCTTCATTTATTCGACGGTTCTGCATCACGATCGCCTCGAGGCGGCGGTGGTGCATCGGGTTGCCGAGCGGCTCGATCATTCGGCGCTGTCGGGCGACCTGATCCGCCAGACCTTCGATGAGGCGCTGCGCGACGACCCCGATATCGGCAACGCATTCCGCGCCGATCTGGTAGCGGTCTATGACCGCGACCCCGCGATCTCCCGGTTCATCGACCCGCTGCTCTACTTCAAGGGTTTTCACGCGATCCAGACCCATCGTCTTGCGCACTGGCTCTATCTGAACGGCCGCAAGGATTTCGCTTATTATTTGCAAAGCCGCTCCTCGGCGGTGTTCCAGACCGATATCAATCCCGCGGCAAAAATCGGTCGCGGCATTTTCCTCGACCATGCCACGGGCCTCGTTGTCGGGCAGACCGCCGTAATCGACGACGACGTTTCGATCCTGCACGATGTGACGCTCGGCGGCACCGGCAAGGAAAACGAGGATCGTCATCCGAAAATCCGCAGCGGCGTGATGATCGGCGCGGGCGCGAAGATTCTCGGCAATATCGAAGTCGGACATTGCGCACGCATCGCGGCGGGCTCCGTGGTCGTGAAGCCAGTGCCGAACAACGTCACCGTGGCTGGCGTGCCCGCCAAGATCGTGGGTGAAGCAGGCTGCGCGGAGCCGTCGCGCACGATGGATCAGATGATCAACGCGATCGGGCTTTGATCCGCGAAAAAAGCTCGTCGCGTGTTTGAAATCCGAATAAACCGGTAGCGGCGCAAGCCATCTCGCTTTAGAACCCTGCGAACCCCAGACATAGTGGAGATTGCCGTGGACGTTCAGGAAGTCAGGAAGCTCGACGCCTATCTCAAGCGCGTGTTCAGCAACCCCAAGATTCGCGTGGTGCCGCGGCCCAAGAAGGATGACTCGGCCGAGGTGTATATCGGCGAGGAGTTCATCGGCGTTCTGTTCGTCGACGACGAGGATGACGATCGCTCGTTCCAGTTCCAGATGGCGATCCTCGAGGACGATCTGGTCGACGTCGGCTAGATCGCCGCGCTAGTTTTGCGGCCCGTGCAGCTGCTGCACCAGCCGTTCCATTGCATCGGCGACGTCGCGCCATTGATCGAGCCATTGCCGTGGAAAGCGGAACGTGAGATCGGCGCCGCCGATGCGGCGTTCGGTCAGGCACATGCCTCGCGTTACCGTATCCCGCGTGCATCGCGCCACCAGCGCGGGCACGTTGGCGACAAACAAATCCTCGCCCGCATACGGTGTGCC
The DNA here is from genome assembly GCA_041691515.1 of Pseudomonadota bacterium. GTDB lineage: Bacteria > Pseudomonadota > Alphaproteobacteria > Rhizobiales > Xanthobacteraceae > Nitrobacter. The sequence goes on from JBEPUM010000029.1 coordinate 8,641, forward strand.
GTCGCGAAAGGCGCGCTGCGAAAGCCCGTCCTTGGGTTGCGTCTCAGCCGTATCGAGATAACGCGGATAGATCGTGCGGAGGCGCATCTCCGGCGCTAGTGAATCGCGATGCGCTGCGATCGACAGGAAAATGCGGTCGACCGCTTGCGGTGCGTCCTCGACAGTCTCGGCACTGACGTGCTTTGGCGCGTCTGGCGTTGCCAGCGACGGGTAGGCGAAATTCAGATCTACGCGCTCCTGCGGTCCTGAATGCCGTTGAACCTTCATCCGGAAGGCGAGAGGTGGCACGTTGAATAGCGTGTCTCCGATGCTGACCGGCAGCCGCTCGGGCGTGTTGAGCGCTTTGGGCCTCCACGTCGGCCATAACAGATAGGCAACCAGCGTCACCGCGCTCGCCGCGATCAGCACTGACGCGAGAATCGGGACGAGGTGACCGCGCCGCGATTTACCTGATCGGCGTGAACGACGCGGGGCTGACGACAACAGGGTCATACGGACAGGGGCATGAACAGGGTTGAGACTATTCGGTGAGGGGCGAATCAGCCGGGACTATGCCACGCGATTGAGGAGTTTTCGCATCGCGCGATGCTGTGGGCTCCGGTTTGCGGCATGCGTGCCGCGCGGTTCCGGTGCCGGCCGTTAACCCTTCCTTAAGGATAAGGTGGCGGGGCGAGCGGTATTTTGCGAAGCAGGGGGCGTCGTTTTGTGTAACGGGTGTCCTTTCGATGTCGCCGGATGCGTTGAATTCCTTCTTTTCCCTGTGCATCGGATTCGCCCTCGCGGGCGCGCTCGCCAGCGGCTATCAGGCGTTCCTCGAACGCCCCGCGGGCTTCGGACTGCTGCAGCACGGCGTCATGGCAAAGGCTTTTGCCGCGGTGCCGTTTCTGGTCTTCGCCGCGCCCTTCATCATTATGCGCAACACGCTTCTTGGAAAACGCATCGAACGCCGCCGTTTTGAATTCGTCATGATGGCGACCGTGCTCGCCGGCTTCTGGAGCCTGATGTCCGGCACCTTTGTCGTCATGACCCTGAAGGCGGTCGGGTTGCTCGCCTGAGCAGCGCCGTGGCATGGTCTGCCCCGAATGGAGACCGATCCAGCATGGCGATTTACGAACTCGACGGGCAGGCGCCCGAACTTCCCAAAAGCGGAAACTATTTTATTGCCGACACCGCCGCGGTGATTGGCAAGGTTCGTCTGCTCGAGAACGCGAGCGTTTGGTTCGGAGCGGTGTTGCGTGGCGACAACGAATGGATCGAAGTCGGCGTCGGCTCCAACGTCCAGGACGGCAGCACTTGCCATACCGACAAGGGATTTCCGCTGACGATCGGGACCAACTGCACGGTCGGTCATAACGTCATCTTGCACGGCTGCACCATCGAGGATGGCGCGCTGGTCGGCATGGGTTCGATCGTCATGAATGGCGCACGGATCGGCCGTGGCAGCATCGTCGGCGCGGGCGCCGTGATTACCGAAGGCAAGCAATTTCCCGAGCATTCGATGATCATCGGCGCACCGGCGCGCGTGATCCGTACGCTGGAGCCCGCCCAGGTCGAAGCGATGGGAGGTGCCGCGAAATTCTACGCGGCGAACGGGCCGCGCTTCAAAAAAGGTTTGAAGCAGATCGGCTGAGTTTGTTGCCGGATATTGCGCCGGTCGCGGAGAAGTGAGCGGGATTTCGAGCGAATAAAAATCTCCGTTGGAAACAAACTGCTGGAGCCGGTGTATCTCCTTGGTGGGCGGCAGAAAATCGGACGGAGTTTGATGATGTTGCGCAAAACAATGATCGCATTGCTGGCGGTCGCGGCGGTGGGATTGGTCTCGCCGACGGTCGCATCCGCGCGCGGTGGGCACGGCGGCGGTGGATTTCACGGTGGTGGTGGTTTCCATGGCGGCGGATTTCATGGCGGCGGGTTCCGTGGCGGCCGCGGTTTCCGAGGTGGCGGGTTCGGCTTCGGATTAGGGCTGGGTCTTGCCGGATATCCGTACGGTTATGGCTACGGCTATCCCTACGGCTACGGTTATCCGTATGCCTACAGCGGATATGATGACGGCGGCTGTTACCTGGTCCGCCGCCGGGTGCACACGCGCTACGGCTGGCGCTTGCGCCGGGTCGAAGTCTGCAGCTGATACCCGAGCGACAATTGCGATGATGGCGGCACCCCCTGTGCCGCCATCATCGTTAGGGCAGTCAGCCGAATGTCCTTCGTATCCGCCATCTGCTTGCTGATGCACGCTCCGCTCGTTTTGACTTCTGAAATCGCCGTTGCCCGGCGGCAGCACGACGTCGCAGCCAGATTGACTTGCCGTTCGAGATTTTCGCGCGCCGAGAGTCCATGCGCGACGATGCGGCAACTGCCCAATATACGGTCCAACCGCCGTCCACTCAGCTTGAATAGTGCGCATCACACCGGCGTGTGCGAGGCATCGCGGAACGAGTTGTCCGCTCCCGTGTTGGGCTGTTCTGTTGGTCGACGACGCAGGCGTGCGCGCGACCGTATGCTCGGCGGAGGCCGTTATGATAGACGACACGACAAGCCAAAATGGCTTTAATCGGCGGAAATTCATGGCGGGTGCGGCTGTCACCGCGGCTGCGGTTCCCCTGACCTCCCGGGCGCAGGGTGTTCCACCAGATGCGACCCGGGCGGATCCGTCGCGCCCCGTTGATGTCACCTTGCAGGTCAACGGCAAATCGAATGCGCTCAGCGTCGACGCTCGAACCACCGTGCTCGATGCCTTGCGCGAACATATCGGCCTGACCGGAACCAAGAAAGGTTGCGATCACGGTCAATGCGGTGCCTGCACCGTGCTGATCGATGACCGCCGTGTAGTGTCCTGTCTGACGCTGGCGCTCTCGGCGCAGAACCAGCAAATCATGACCGTCGAAGGTCTGGCCGACGGCGACAGGCTGCATCCGATGCAGCAGGCGTTTATCGATCAGGATGCGTTCCAGTGCGGCTACTGCACGCCGGGACAGATCATGTCCGCGATTGCCTGCGTTAGCGAAGGACATGCGTCCAACGATGCCGACATCCGCGAATATATGAGCGGCAACATCTGCCGTTGCGCCGCGTATCCCAATATCGTCGCGGCCGTAAAACAGGCAGCGGCCGCCATGCCGTCCAGCGAGCGGAAGGGATAATATCATGCGGCCTTTCGTATACCAGCGGGCGAACGATGCGGCCTCTGCCGCGCAGGCTCTGAGCGCCGCGATCTCGGACAATGCGCCATTGACCCAAAGCGGGTCGCAGCCACTGGCTGGTGGCACCACGCTGCTCGATCTGATGAAGCTCGATGTGATGCGGCCGGATCTCGTCATCGATATCAACCCGCTCGCGCGGCAATGGTCGGCGATTGCGGTCGAAGATGGCAAGCTGCGGCTTGGAGCAATGGCGCGCATGTCCGATGTCGCCGCAAATCCGGCGATCCAGCGCGACTATCCGCTGATCGCGGATTCGCTGAAGCTGGCGGCGAGCCCGCAACTGCGCAACATGGCCACGCTCGGTGGCAACGTGCTTCAGCGGACGCGTTGCAGCTATTTCCGCGACGTCAGCTACGATAATTGCAACAAGCGCAATCCGGGCTCCGGCTGCGCCGCGCTGGACGGCTTCAATCGGACTCACGCCGTGCTCGGAGCGAGCGACGCGTGCATCGCCACTTATCCCGGCGATTTCGCGCAGGCGATGATCGCCCTCGACGCCACCGTCGAAATCCTCGGACGGTCAGGGGCCCGTACAATTCCTTTCTCGGAATTGCACAAGCCGCCGGCGAAATCTCCGCAGATCGAAACCACACTATCCCAGGGCGACCTGATATCCGGCTTCACGATCGACGGCCGATGGCCGCGCTCGCTATATCTGAAGGCGAGAGATCGTGAGTCCTATGAATTCGCGCTCGCGTCGGCGGCGATTGCTCTGGACGTCAAGAATGGCGTGATCGGCGACGCCCGAGTGGCCCTTGGTGGTGTTGCGACAATTCCTTGGCGGGCGCGCGAAGCGGAAGCGCTACTCAAAGGTCAGAAGTTCGACGATACGCTCGCGATGCGCGCGGCCGAGGCCGCCTTCACCGGTGCTGCCGGCCGGAAGCACAACGCGTTCAAAATTGCCCTCGGCAAGCGTGTGGTCGCTCGTGCGCTTCACCAGGCCGCGGCGATGGAGGTTTGACGATGTCGATTGCAGCTCCCGAACCGAAAGCCAATATGGGGCAGCCGATCCCGCGCTACGATGCCTTTGCGAAGGTGACCGGAAATGCCACTTATGCCTCGGACGTGCCGCTTACCAACCCGCTCTATGCCTATCTGGTAACGAGTTCGATCGCGAAGGGTAGCGTCGATGGCTTCGACCTTGCCGCTGCGAAGGCTGTCCGTGGCGTCGTCGAGATCGTCACGCATGAGAACGCCGAAAAGCTGAAAGACGCGAAGCTATTCAGTGGCGGTGGCTATGCTTCGACGACGATTCAGCCGCTGCGCTCGAGCGAAGTTGCGCATGACGGTCAAATCGTAGCCGTTGTGCTTGCCGATTCGTTTGAGGCTGCGCGGGGAGCCGCGAATCTTGTGAAGGTGAAGTACACGGCGGCGCAACCGACGGCGTCGTTCGATTCCGACGGCGTGACCTCGGCTCCGGCAAAGGGCCAGCTCGCGGAATTCAAGGAGGAGCCAGCGGTCGGCGACTTCAAGACGGCGTTCGATCAAGCCGAGGTGAAAATAACTGGCGCATACGAAACGCCGGCGCAACACCACAATCCGATGGAGCTGTTCGCGACGAGCTGCGTCTGGCAGGGCGACCATTTGACGATCTTTGAACCGAGCCAGTATGTCTACGGCCTGAAAAATGGTGTTGCGGAGCAACTCGGCATCAGTCCCGACAAAGTCCGGGTCATCAATTCGTATGTCGGCGGAGCCTTTGGCTCGAAGGGTTCGATGACGCCGCGAACGGCGATCATCGCGAGTATCGCGCGCCGGCTGCGTCGCCCGGTCAAGCTGGTCGCGACGCGCGCCCAGGGCTTCACCATCGCGACGTTTCGCGCCGAGACGCGTCAGCAAATCCAGCTTGGTGCAAGCCGTGACGGCAAGCTGACGGCGCTGCGACATGACGGGCAGGAACTTTCATCGCGGGCCGATGCCTACGCGGTCGGGGGTACCAAGACGACGACGCGTCTCTACGCGTGTCCGAATGTCGCGAGCCAGGTCTCGATCGTTCGCGCCGATCGCAATACGCCCGGCTTCATGCGTTCTCCGCCGGAGGTGCCCTATATGTTTGCGCTGGAGAGCGCCATGGACGAGCTTGCAGTTGAGTTGAAAATCGATCCGGTCGAACTGCGGCGGATCAACGACACCGACAAGGAGCCAATCAAGGGTAACGCCTATACATCCCGCTCGCTCATGAAGTGCTTTGATGCCGCCGCTAAGGCGTTTGGCTGGTCCGAACGTCATGCGGCGCCCAGATCGATGTCCGACGGCGACTGGCTGGTTGGCTGGGGCTGCGCCACTACCTGTTATCCGACGCAGATGGCGCCCGCCGCAGCGCGCGTGCGTTTGCAGCGCGACGGGCGTGCCCAAGTGGAGATTGCCGGTCATGAGATCGGAAACGGGGCCTATACCGTGATCGGTCAGGCGGCTGCGGAAAGGCTCGGTATTCCCGCCGAGCAGGTCTCGGTCATGATCGGCGACAGCGACCTGCCTCCGGCGCCGGTTGCTGGTGGCTCGAATTCGACGGCAAGCACATGCTCCGCCGTTATCACGGTATGCGAGCAGATCCGGCAGCGGCTGTTCAAAGCCTTGATGCCGAACGAGTCGGTCATCGACAAGGCGAAGGAAACCGTTGGTGTCGGCCAGTCCCAGAGCATGAAGGCGGCATCGAGCGATCATCCGCTCGACATTCAGAAGGCATTTGATGCGCTGGGTGTGGGCGTCGTCGAGGAATATGGCGAATGGAAACCCGACGGTGCCCCGATGGATTCGTTCAGTGCGATGTACAAGGGGCAGATGCGAATGGTCGGCGGCAGCAAAATGAAGAACAAAATTGCCTATGCCTTCGGCGCCGAATTCGTCGAGGTCCGCATCAACAGGTGGACGCACGAAATCCGCGTCCCGCGCCTGGTCGGCGCATTCGCGGCGGGCCGCATCATGAACCCGCGGACGGCGCGCAGCCAGCTTATGGGTGGTCTGATCTGGGGCATGTCGTCCGCACTACATGAGGCGACCGAGATCGACGAGCGGTATGCGCGGTACGTCAACGACAACCTCGCGGACTATCTCGTGCCGGTTAACGCCGACGCGCCGAGCGTGGAGGTTATTCTGATTCCCGAGGAAGACGATCAAATCAACCCGGCTGGCGTGAAGGGCATCGGCGAGTTGGGCAATGTAGGCACCAATGCGGCGGTCTGTAATGCGATCTATCACGCGACCGGCCAGCGCATCCGCAAACTTCCGGTCCGGCTCGAAAATCTTGAGATCTAAACCGACCTCGCGAATTTTCAGGATGAGATAGCAGGATGGGACGGTAAAAATCCTTGGCCGTCCCGCTGCTGTTGGGTTAGACACGTGCGCGATCACAGAGGCTGGAGACTATAACGATGCGGACGTTTCGATGTACGGCAGTTTTGATCGTCGCTCTCGCGATGGCGTCAGGCGGCATCGTTCTGATCGGCGCTCCGGCCACAGCAGCGGCCCAGACCGCGGGGAAAACCATGACCACAGCATCAGGCTTGCAAATCACGGACAGCAAAGTCGGCACCGGCGCGACACCAAAACCCGGCCAGATTTGCGTCATGCACTACACCGGTTGGCTGTATGAGGACGGGCAGAAGGGCAAGAAATTCGATAGCTCGGTGGATCGCAACGAACCGTTCGAATTTCCGATCGGCCAGCATCAGGTGATCGCGGGCTGGGATGAGGGCGTCGCGACCATGAAGGTCGGCGGCAAGCGCACGCTCATCATTCCGCCGGCGCTCGGTTACGGAGCGCGCGGCGCCGGCGGCGTCATCCCGCCGAATGCGACATTGATCTTCGACGTCGAATTGCTCGGCGTGAAATAAGCGGCGCGCGTGACAAATTGAAAAGTCCGTCACGCCCTCGGGGCGTGGCGGACTTTTTCGTTTCCGGGGCACGGCGCATTTCCGTGATGCGGTCGGCTGATCGCGGTTGCGCTACGCTTTCGTCGCGTCAGAAATTTTCGACAGTTCGAGAAGGGCGGGGCGGTAGGGCGGGTAGGGATCGTCGTCATCAGGGATGGCGCAGCGCCCGAACTCTTCCCGGATTCGTTGAATCTCGGCGACGCGTTCGTGCAGCCGGTGCAAATGCTCCTGCGAGGTCGCCTTCCAGTAGCGGAACGTTTCGGGCGTGACAGGCATGAACGCGGTGCCGAACAGCGTCGGATCGGGGACGATGGTCCGGCCGAGAAGGAGAAACTTGTCGTAACCAACGGCGACGAGGGTCGCATAACCGGGATTGCCGGTTCTCCTGATCCCGTTCAGCGACCACTCACACAATTTGCTGAAATATGGCTCCTGGCGCCACCGGTCCGGAGTGTTGGAGTCCACCTGCACATTGACCGCGTCCTGGCTGAAATGCACCACAAGACCCGACGTCTCGGGAAACCACTCGTCGCCGAGATGACCTTGCAGCCACGCGCAACTAAACGACCGGCACATTTGCGGGCGATCGTCATAGATGGTGCATCCCTTGCCGGCCTCGCAATGCTTGCACCACTCGTTCACGGATGTCCCGACCGCTTCCACCTCGAGCAGGGTGCAGCAGGAGGTACACGATCCGCACTCCCGGAGGGGCGCTACCGGCCGCGTGACGGGCGTCTGAAATCCCGCATCGTTGCGAAGGAGCAGCTTCTGCTTTTCCAGTGCGCGTATCGCACGTTCGACTTTGAGGCGGGACAGTCCGGTTGCGTCGATTACCCCTTTGACCGTCGTCGCGCCTCTTTCGACGGCGCGAACAACGTCCGACATCACCTGATCCATTGTCTTTTTCTTCTTCTGCTCTTCTTCTTCGTCTTGGATCAATATTTCGAGCGGCTGAAAGAACAGCCAATCACTTTCCTGTTGAGCGTACCCCTCTGCTGAAAATGCATGCCTGAACGCGCCCGGAATTCCGCGAGCCGGATCGGGCGGTCGATTCATGTCTTGCGAAAAAGATCAGGAGAATGGTTTGGCGCGAGAGGACTGGAACTGTCGCCGCCGCTCACCCATCCGTCTTCCGAATACTTATAAATCTCACGCCTAGAAGCGGATGATCTTGCGCGGGTCGTCCTTGGAAAACAGGCCTTGAAAAAGTTGCGGCCAGCCTTGGGGGAGGCTGGCCGCGCGCGATCCGGTCTGGGACGGGGAGGGGTGGGGTAAGACCGGGTCGCGGGTTCCTGGGTTCTCTGTTTATCGAGAGCTGGCGGTGGCGACCGCCGGATGATTATCGCCGAGTGCAACCCAGACGTTGGGGTCGCTTTGCGATTGCCGTTTCACGAATTTGTATCCGGTCTCGGTCCAGGCCACGACGTCCTCATTCTGGTTGTCGAGAATGAACTCGCCTTTGTTGGTCTTGACCGTCAGGACGGCGTGACCGTCGCCTTTCTTGTCCCGCACCACCGTGATCAGCAGCGCTTCGCGCGGCCAGCCGGCGTCGATCAGCATCTTGCGTTTCAAGAGAACATAGTCCTCGCAATCGCCGTATCCGTCTGTCGGCAGCGACCACTTCTCGACGACGCCCCAATGATCCATGTCCGTGATCGGCTTGATGGTATCGTTGACCCAGCGGTTGACCTTCAAGAGATCCCGCCACGCGGTCTGCGTCAGCACGATATCCCGCGCTTGCGTCGCGCCGCCCCGGCATTCGCCGGGATTGTCGGCGCAGAATTCAACCCAACCGATCGGCGCACGCGCGGTGTCACCGAGACTTGCATAGAGCTGTCGTGCGTCACCGGCGCTTGCCGGCGTTGCCAATCCCCACAGGACGACGGCCGCGACCGCCAATCCCACTCCCCTGTTGCCGAACATTGTGGCCCCCGTTTCTTGTTGGGACCACACTTCGCACAAAGGATTTGCGCCGCCGCTAAGTGGCGCAAGTACAATTGAGACGAATGAAAGTAAAACTCGCCGCTAATTCGATCTATACTTGAATCGAATTCGACTAAAATTTGAAGTAATCGCAATTGATTCAAATTTTACATATTAAGCCGTCGAGCCGTGTGAAATCGGGGGTTCCTGCAAGGGAACGCGGCCGGTGTTAACGACGAAACGGCGCAGCAAGACGGCACGACAGCGTGTCGGCGATGCCGATATTGCTTTCAAAAGATCCGACGATGCGGGATTTGGAGGGAACGGCCGTTTACCGGGCGGTGACGCTATCTTCGAGAGTTTCGGCGTGCTGCTCGTGAACGAACTCGAGCGCGAAGCCTTCTTCCAGATTGCGGACCACGCGGGCCTGAATCTTGCCGAGCGCGACCTGCGAGTGCAACGGCGGCCGGCGTTCAGCCGCGATGGCAGCGCCGGACAGGGACATGTCGATGATCCGGCAGGTCATCTTGGAGCCGTCCTCGAGTGTGAGGATCGCGATCGGGTTGCGCGGCACGATACGGTCGTGGCGGCGGTCTTCAGGAAGATTGAGGATATCGCGGTTGGCGAGCCAGGTGAGCTGGGCCGCCAGCTTGTCGCGCTTGCGGGGCGTTGCGCCCACGCTCATGGCGAAGCCATTGTCGATAATCCGGGTAATCTTGCCCTCGACCCGGCCGATATGGTCGAGATAGGCGACGACCCGATCACCCACGTTGCCAATGCCAGGGGCCAGCATCGCCAGCCCGCCCGGAGACATATTGACGATCTGGCACGGAAATTCGCGCCGGTCCGGCAGCATATAGCGGCCCAGCAGGTGAATCTTCACGCGTTGAAATCGCCGACGTTCATCGGCAACCGGGAGGTTTGAGATTTTCTGCGCCAACGCCATGATTGCTGCACCGGTCGACCGGTATTCGGTATTGGTAAACCCTACGGCTCTCAGGGTTAATGAGCCGTTAGCAACGCGCTTATGACGCTGCATGCATTTGCGGCATAACTGCCGGGACAGTCCCGTCTTACGATTGGCAGACGCAACCGACCCACTTAGCCTTTGCAGCCAAGCGGACAGCAAAGGTGCCAAAAAGTCCGATCGCGGGAGGATGGTTGATGGAGCAGATTCGCGTATGCACGTATGACGGCCCTGGTGCGGCGCCGGTTATCCGCACCGTGCCTTGGCCTACAATTCCGAAGAAAGCGGCGCTGCTCAAGGTCGGCGCCTGCGGCGTGTGCGGCACCGACCTGCATATTCTTAAAGGACATTGGCCGAAGACGCTGCCGTGGCCGTTTACGCTCGGACACGAGATCGGTGGCGTCATCGTCGAAGCCGGTAGCGAATTCACCGAAGACTTCATGAGCAAGCCGCTCGGTGTGGGATCGAAGGTCATGATTCCGCCGCTGATGCCGTGCGGACATTGCTACTACTGCGTCCACTATCCCGAGAGCGCCAACAAATGCCTGACGCCGGTCTATTACGGCCGCTATCTCGGCTTCGACAAGGCGCCGCATCTGTGGGGCGGCTGGGCGGAATATGTCTACGTCGATCTCGACATGCTGCCGGGGACCAAGATCTACAAGCTGCCGGATGATATGTCGTTACGGCTCGGCGCACTCAGCGAGCCGCTGACCTCATGCATCCGTGCCTTCAATCGTGCGACCCGCGCCGGCGGATTCAAATGGGGCGATACCGTCGTCATCCAGGGTTCGGGCCCGATCGGCATTCTCGCCGTTGCGGCAGCACAGGAGATGGGCGCGGGCAGGGTGATCTGCGTCGGCGCGCCCGAAGCGCCGCGGCTAAAGCTGGCGCGCAAGTTCGGCGCGGAGGCGACGGTCAATATCGATGAGGTGAAGACGCCCGAACAACGGATCGCAAAAGTGCGCGAGATTGTCGGAGGCTTCGGCGCCGATCTCGTCATGGATTGTTCGGGACATCCGAGCGCGGGCCCGGAAGGCATCGAAATGCTGCGCGACGGCGGCACCTATGTGGAGATGGGGCAGTTCACCGATGCCGGTTCGATCATGACGTCATGGCATCGTATCTGCACCAAGGACCTCAACGTGCTCGGCTCCTGGGGTTTTACCGGTAACGATCTGCCGCTCGGCGTCGATATGCTCTATCGCACCCGCGACAAATATCCCTGGCTGGAGATGCAGACGATCTATCCGTTCACCGAGGACGGGATTGGCCGCGCTGTCGCCGATGCGATGGCGATGAAGACGGTGAAGTCGACCATCGTGCCGTGGCCGGAACTGGTGGAGTAGACGGCGCTCAGCGGCGCGATGTCATGACCTGAATGACGGCGTCGTGCCGCTCAGCGCGACGTGCTGAAACGCCTTGACCAGCGACCGCTCCAGTTTTCCGTCCATGCCGCACAGGATCTTGTAGGCATCGGAGCGGGACATCGGTGGCCGGTAGGGTCGCAGCTCGATCAGGGCCGCGAAAATATCGGAGATCGTCAGCAGCCGCACGAGATCGCTGATCTCGGATGCCTTCAGTCCGTCGGGATAGCCGGAGCCGTCGAGATATTCGTGATGGTGCCGGACGCCGTCAAGAACTTCGTCGCTGATCTCAGATAGGTCTTTCAACAAGTCGTATCCGATGACCGGATGACGCCGCATGATTTCTTCCTCGGCCGGGTCGAGCCGTCCGGGCTTGTCGAGAACGGCAAGCGGGATGCGCGCCTTGCCGATGTCATGAAGGGTCGCCGAGAGTCCGAGCCGCTTCACGTCTGCTTCACTGAATCCGATATCGATGGCGAAGCCGACCGCAATTCCCGTCACCAGCAGGCAGTGCTGAAACGTGCCTTCGTGATGCCGGCGGACCTCGTCGAGCCATGCGTTGAATCCGTTTCGCGCGACGCCGGCGATGATCTGCGACGTAGCGTGTTCGGCATCACCGATATCGATCAGCTTGCCGTCGCGTGCCGATGAAAACATCGATGCGAAGGCGGCCGCGCTTCTTTTCTTTTCCGGCGAAACGATATCCGTGTCGTCTTGCTCCGCCTTCTGTTCATTCGCGAACTGGATCAGCTTGGACATGATTTCGAGCGGTCGCGAAACCACGGCCGTTGCACCGAGCGCGTAGGCTTGCGCGATCATGACGTGGAGATGGCTCGGAACGACGAACATCTTTTCGGGGTTCGTCCGCTTGATCTGCAAGACGCGCTTGAGCCGTTCCACGCAGTCGGTTTTGCGCAAGTCGGCATCGACCATCAGCAGGCCGTCAGCCCAGGTTTGCGGTTCACCGTTGTCCAGCAGCTGCGGCAAGACACGAAACTGCGGCTCCAGCATCGCGCGGATCGCAGGAATCTTCCCGGGTTGGTCGGTGACAAAATGGATGAGCATGGCGATGCTCTGGCTCAGGCAATATCAACGGCAGCCGCGCATTCTCAAAAATCGCCGGCGCGCGGTAACAAAACACTCCATTGTTACCGGATATTTCCTAATGCGGGCATAACACCGCACGAGTTCCCCTGGGTTGCAGGAGATCGGCTCAGGCCGGTGGGAGGGATGGGTTAGCGCAATCCCTCGTAGACCATGAAGCCGCGCGCGATCGCGAGCTTCTTCAGCACGCGCGGAATGAAGCGCTGCGGCGGATGGTTCATGTAGCGATACGAGGTGAGGCTGAATTCGCCAAGCGGCTGGCCGCTGTGCAGCATCGGCGCCAGCAGTCCGGTCAGGCTGATCGGCGTGTGCGCGCGATTGTTGAAAGGCAGCAGCAGCAGTTCGAGGTGTGCAAGTGAACCATCGCTCGCGGTTGCGGTCACGCCGACAACGGCGGCCAGCAGTTCTTCGGAGACGACGCCGAGAATATCGGTGATCTCGTCGCGGCTGGCGGGTGCGAACAGGGCGGCAAAATTCTGGCCCTTGAGGTCGCGGTCGAGCAAGGCGCAGACGCGGGTTCCCGCGACCCGGAACGGGTAACCACCCTCCGGATCATAGGACAGCACAAAAATGTCGCCGAGCAGTTCGCGGACCGCGCCGGGTTCGATCGCGCTCCGATCGGGGGCGCGCTCGCCGTCTCGCTTCTCGTCCCAATAGGCAAAGAACGCGCGATTCGATGGATGTTTCATAATTCTAACCGTCCTGACCGCGGCGCAAAGCAGACACATCTGTCCTGCTTCAGGCCACCGCGGACCCCTTTTCTGTTGTGCAGGAGGGAGGTTGCAGCGTCCATGCCGCAGGCGGTTTTGGCGGCATCCGGCCACGCCTTTGTGGCGTTAACGTTAAATTAACTATGGGGTTGGGGTTTGGCGGGGAGCCGGTAATATCCGGCCACTCCATCGCCCCGGCGGTTTCTCCAGGTTCCGGGTGGGGCGAACAACAGGCTGGCGTCGAACAGATCAGGTCATCGCGGGGAGGGGTGGGGTAGCCGGATTTTCGGCCTTGTCGAAAATCCACCCAGCGAAAGACCGGCACGGATCAAGGGAGGGTTTCTCAGACCCTCCCTTTTTCGTTGCGCGATCGGCGGACTTCGCAGCAGGTTGGAATCGGACACCAGATCAAATCCTTTGCTTGCGCACCCCGGCCAAGCCGCCTATTTGGGCCCATCGCTCGTTTGAGCCATCCCGTCAGGTCGCAGCCCTTGGATTCTCCGCCAGACCGTCCATCAGACTTGCCGTCAGATCTTCCGCCGGAGCCTCCGCGTGAACCGATCCTGACCCTGCCGGGGGCACTGACCGCCTATATCGGTCTGCTTGCGATCATCCATGTCGTGCGCATGGCGCTTCCACCCGATCTCGAATACTGGACCATCGAGTTGTTCGGCTTCATTCCGAAGCGGTACGATTCGACCTTGCTGGCGACGGCATTTCCGGGCGGCGCCGGTGCGAAGGTCTGGACCTTCGTGACCTATTCGCTGTTGCACGCCAACCTCAGCCACATCGGCTTCAACGTGCTGTGGTTGCTGCCGTTCGGCAGCGCCGTGGCCCGCCGCTTCGGGGCGTTCAGATTTTTCCTCTTCATGGCAGTTACCGCTGTTGCCGGCGCGATGGCGCATCTTGTGACGCACGAGCATGGCATTGCGCCGATGATCGGCGCGTCCGCATCAGTATCGGGTGCAATGGCAGCGGCGATCCGCTTTGCTTTCGTGCGCGGCAGCTTCCTGTCATTCCGCAGCGGCGATGCCGACGCGGCGGCGCAGGTGCCGGCGCTGTCACTGACGCGCGCGCTGCGCAACCCGCGCGTGCTTGCGTTCCTCGCGATCTGGTTCGGCGTCAACATCATCTTCGGAGTGGGGTCGATCGCAATCGGCGCCGAGCCGGGGAGCGTCGCCTGGCAGGCACATATTGGCGGCTTTGTGGCAGGCCTCGTGTTGTTTTCGCTGTTCGATCCGGTGCCGCGCGCGCCACGCGATGCTGCGAGTGCGTCAGCCGATGATGCTGCGGATCGCGTCCAGTAGCGATTGCTTGCAGCACGGACCGATTTCATCCATCATCGCCGTCCTATTCAGGCGAAGTGGAATCCGGTTCGCGTGAAGAACATTTGTTTCGCTATTGCGAACGTGAACAAAACGAGCGTTCGACGGTTGCCTGAAAGCTGAAGACAATGGATCGCGCAGTTTCATCGCGCGATCTCTCTTTGGGAGGCGACAATGACAGTACGTGCTATTCTCAGCTCCAAGGGTCACAATGTTCTGAGCGTCGAGCCCGACGCGAAGCTGTCGGCCGCGGTGAAGATTCTATCAGAGCGCCGGATCGGCGCCGTTCTTGTCATGAACGGCACACACATCGAAGGAATCCTGTCGGAGCGTGATATCGTTCGCGTGCTTGGTGAGCGTGGCGCCGGCGCGCTCGACGAACCCGTCAGCGCCGTGATGACCCGCAAGGTCGTCAGTTGCCGTCCGTCGGATACGGTCGCCAGCCTCATGGAAGTCATGACGTCGGGAAAATTCAGGCATTTGCCGGTCGTGGAGAACGACAGGCTGGTGGGCCTGATTTCGATCGGTGACGTCGTCAAGCTGCGCGTTACCGAGTACGAGACCGAGCAGGAAGCGCTGCGCGACTACATCAAGACGGCTTGAACAGGCGCGGCCGACTCATGAATCGATCTCGCCTGGATTGATCTCGGTCGCCGCTTCGGCAGTGTCAGGCGATGACGGCGCAAGGATTTCGATCGCTTCGACGATTGCTTCGATGGTGCGCTCGGCAGCGCGTGCGCCGTGCGCGATGAGGTCATCGGCCCGATGGAAATCGAACCATCCGATCTGCCCGACCCGCGGCGAGATCAGAAGGTCCGGCGGAT
Organism: Pseudomonadota bacterium; assembly: GCA_041691515.1. Taxonomy (GTDB): domain Bacteria; phylum Pseudomonadota; class Alphaproteobacteria; order Rhizobiales; family Xanthobacteraceae; genus Nitrobacter. The sequence goes on from JBEPUM010000029.1 coordinate 23,933, forward strand.
CGCCGGCGAGCCGCGCGCGGGTGATGCGGTCCTGCATGATATTGAACGCGTCGACCATGACCGTCGAAATTCCGGGACGTCCGCCGCCGCCGAAGAACTCGCGCTTGACCGTGCGCTCGGCGGAAAAGAAATTGCCGAAGCGCCGCTTGGGAGGCGGCGCAACCTCGACGACTTCTTCGGGTGCATCGCCCTGCGCGCCATAGGAGAAGATTGTCGTGCTGTGACCGAACACGTCATTTGACAAGTTGGCCGCGATCACGATTTCGGCGCCAAGTGCGCGGGCGGTGGAGACCGGTACCGGATTGACCAGCGCACCATCGACCAGCCAGCGATCGCCGACTAGCCTCGGCGCGAAAATTCCAGGCAGCGCATAGGACGCGCGCATCGCATCGACCAGCCGGCCGTGCGTGAGCCAGATTTCATGGCCGGTGCGGACCTCGGTGGCGACGCTTGCAAATTTAAGCGGCAGATCCTCGATCTGGATCTGGCCGAGCGAGGCCTCGAGCTGGGCTGCGAGTTTGGCGCCACCGATCAGTCCGGAGCCGTTCAGCCGGATATCCAGATAACTGAAGATATTTCGCGGTTGCAGGCTGCGCGCCCATTCTTCCAGCGTGTCGAGGTGACCCGCGGCGTAGGCGCCGCCGACCACGGCTCCGATCGAGGTGCCGACCACGACATTGGGAACGATGCCATGCGCGATCAAAGCGCGGAGGATTCCGATATGGGCAAAGCCGCGCGCCGCGCCGCCGCCCAGAGCCAGCCCGATCACCGGCCGCCTGACGCTGCCGAGCCCTATTTTTTCGCGGCCATTCGATCCGTTCTGGCCCCGACCCCTCAAACTCTCAAGCACGATGGAATTCCTTGACTGACATAACCCAATCCGGCGCTGCCGGCGAACACGATAAACGCGTGAAAAGCATGATTTGTGCCGGCTGGCGCCCGACCTAAGCAGAAATTATGACTGGACCACGACGTTACAACTGGAAGGTTACGCTTTTAAGCCTTTTGGACCGGGATGCTGTTCATGAGGCGGGGGCGAGAGGCTTGAATTTGCCGCGTTTTCAGTGAAAAACCGGCGCCATGATTTTCAGGGGCAACCATCGATTCAGATCTGGCTGGCGCCAGTGGCCTCTGCTCGCGCTCCTTGTCGCTTTCCCCCACATGGCCTCGGCGCAATTGTTCGGCGAACGCCCGCCGCCGGTGCCGCCGGCCTCCGTGCCGGATGCGCCGTCGGGGCCAGCGATCAGCCTCGCGCCACCGTCCGGGCCGGCATCCATGCCTGCTCTGCCGGCGCCATTGACCCAGGCGCCGGTCGCCGCCGTACCGCTGACCGCGCCGCCGCCCAGCATCGTGAATCCCGCGCAGGCGGTTCTGTCGTTGAACGCGCGTTACGGCAAGGATTTGCCCGTCATCAGTAGCGGGCTGCTTTGGCGGGTCTATTCCGATCGCCCTGACGCGACCGGCGCGTTCAAGCTGATGCGCGAGGATCGCGGCGCGACTCCCAACATCGTGCTGCCTCCGGGCAGTTACGTCGTGTACGTATCGCTGGGGCTCGTCAGCGCCGTGCGTCCGGTAACACTAAAATCGGACACCGATCGCGAATCGTTCGTCCTGCCGGCGGGCGGTCTGCGGATCGAGGGCCGCGTCGGTACGTCGATGATTCCGCCGAACCAGATTTCCTTCAGCATCTACAAGGGCAGCCAGTTCGAAGGCGCCGAGCGCGCGCCGCTGGTCCCGAGCGTGACTGCCGGCGACGTGGTGGTGCTGCCGGAGGGGACCTACTACATCATTTCCAACTATGGCGACGCCAATTCGGTGGTGCGTTCAGACATCCGCGTGCAGGCTGCGAAGCTGACCGATGTGACGATCTCGCATCGCGCAGCCGTCATCACCTTGAAACTCGTCAGCGACAAGGGCGGCGAGGCGCTGGCCAACACCGCATGGTCGGTGCTAACGCCGGGCGGCGACGTCATCAAGGAATCGATCGGCGCATTTCCTCGCGTGATCCTCGCCGAGGGCGAGTACCGCGCCATTGCCAAGAACGAAGGCAAGGTGTTCGAGCGCGGCTTCAAGGTCGTCAACGGCGTCGACGGCGAGATCGAAGTCGTCGCGCACTAAC
>JBEPUM010000030.1:0-25785 GCA_041691515.1 Pseudomonadota bacterium
CCTAAAACCGCCGTGATGGAGCGCCGGAAGGCGTTTCCGCGGCCTCTGGTTTCCGGCGATTCGGAAACCACGCTGCGGCACAACGATCAAGGTGCGCCTCTCGGCGCTCCGTCGCCCCTCATGTTTTGAGGGGTGAAGACTAAAAGCACACCTCGGGGCTTCGGCTCGCGAGAGTGATGAGCCGTGGCTGTTTGAAAATTGAATCGGAAATAGATGAGAGAGCACAATCGCGACCACGCTGTCAGCCGTCATCACCGGGCTTGTCCCGGTGATCCACGTCTTGCTTGCGGCTCGTCACAGAAGAGCTCGTCACAGAAGACATGGATGGCCGGAACAAGTTGCAGCCATGACGACTCTAGTTCAGCACCCGCTTGCCGCTGGGGCTATCGAGCGAGAAGGCCGGAACATCGATCTCGAACGGCTCGCCACTTGCGGTGACGATCATCTGGTAGCGGCCGGCCATGAAACCGGACGCGGTCGGCAGCGGCACGCCGCTGGTATATTCGAAGCGCTCGCCCGGCGCGAGCACAGGCTGTTCGCCGACCACGCCTTCGCCGCGGACTTCCTGCTTTCGCCCCGACGCATCGGTGATGATCCAGTGCCGGGTGCGCAGCTGGATGGTATCCTGTCCGGCGTTGGTGATGACCACCTTATAGGACCAGAAAAAATGTCCCTTCTCCGCCGATGAGCGGTCCGGCATGAAGTTCGGCTCGACGGTAACTTCGATCTGGCGGGTAACGGCGCGGTACATCGGCAATTCTCTGCGTTTCGGGAAATCATAGCGGAAAACAGACGGGGGAACCAAACCCACCCGTTTGTGATCGTGCTTCCGATCCGGTTCCGGAATATAACCCGACCTAATATTGCCCTTTTGTCGCCGTTAGCGTGAAATTGATCTCCCGTAAATCGTTCCTGATCGCCGGTTACGCGATTGCAAGCATATTGAAGCGGTGTCCATGACGTCCGTCGCCGATCAAGTCATCGGAGCTCACGCCGGGGCAGCCGCCCATGGCATTGCGCGCAGCACGCCGGCTGTTTCGATTCCGGTCGCCGCAACCGAACGCGAGCTGCGGCTCGATCTGTTTCGCGGTCTGGCGCTGTGGCTGATCTTCATCGATCACCTGCCGCCGAACATTCTGACCTGGCTCACCATCCGCAATTACGGCTTCAGCGACGCTACCGAAATTTTCATTTTCATCTCGGGCTATACGGCGGCTTTCGTCTACGGACGCGCGCTTCTGGATCGCGGATTTGTCGTCGCCGCGGCGCGCATCCTCAAGCGGGTCTGGCAGATCTACGTGGCGCACGTCTTTCTGTTCACGATCTTTCTCGCGGAAATTTCCTATGTCGCGAGCAGTTTTGAGAACCCGCTGTACAGCGAAGAAATGGGCATCCTCGATTTTCTCAAGCAGCCCGATGTCACGATCGTTCAGGCGCTGTTGTTGAAATTCCGGCCCGTCAACATGGACGTGCTGCCGCTCTATATCGTGCTGATGTTGTTCCTGCCGCCGATCCTGTGGTTGATGCAACGCAAGGCCGATCTCACGCTGGCGCTGTCGGTAGGTCTCTATGCGCTCACCTGGGAGTTCGATCTTGCATTGCCGGCCTATCCGAACGGCGTCTGGTACTTCAACCCGTTCGCCTGGCAACTGCTGTTCGTGTTCGGCGCCTGGTGCGCGCTGGGCGGCGCCAAGCGCATGTCGCGGATCTTGTCGTCGCCGGTGACCTTGTGGATTTGCGGCGCCTATCTGCTGTTCGCCTTTTACGTCACGCTGACCTGGCATGTGCCGCAGCTTAACCATTTCATGCCGCGCATCGTCGAACGATGGATGTATCCCATCGACAAGACCAATCTCGACGTGCTGCGCTTTGCGCATTTCCTTGCACTGGCTGCGCTGACCGTCCGCTTCCTGCCCAAGGACTGGCCGGGGCTGAAATCGCTCTGGCTGCGGCCGCTGATCCTGTGCGGCCAGCATTCGCTGGAGATTTTCTGCATCGGCGTGTTCCTGGCATTTGCCGGGCACTTCATCCTCGCTGAAGTGGGCGGGGGAGCCGGGATTCACTTCGTTGTAAGTCTTTGCGGAATCCTGATTATGTCCGGCGCTGCATGGGTTTTTTCGTGGTACAAACAGGTTGCCGGCAAAGGCGGAAGCCGTACCAAATCCGCCGACGGCGACGCGGATCTCGCGGGAGGGGGCGCATGAGGGCGATCGGGATACCGATCCTGAGCCTGATGATGCTGGCTGGTCTGACAGCCGGCAGTCCTTCGTGCGCCGAAGACGCTGCGAAAAGCTGCGATGTTCCGGCTTATTTGCTGACCAGCGATAGCCCGCTGTCGCGGGTCGCCGCCGTGATCAAGGCCGGTGGTCCGCTGAATGTGCTGGTTGTGGGCAGCCGTTCTTCAACCATTCCGGGGGCGGAAGGTGATGCCTATCCCGCGAGACTGGAGGCCGCGCTTCGCGAGAAACTTCCGGGCGTGACGGTTAACGTATCCGCGGACATCGCCCCCCGGAAAACCGCCGAGGACATCGCCCCCGGCCTGAGCAAGCTGGCCGAAGAGAAAAAGCCGACCTTGGTTGTGTGGCAGACCGGCACTGTCGATGCTATTCGGTCTGTCGACACCGACAACTTTCGCGGTGCCCTCGACGATGGCGTTGCTGCATTGCAAAAGGCAGGGGCTGACGTCGTCTTGATGAACATGCAATACAGCCCGCGGACGGAAACCATGATTTCGCCCAATGCCTATATCGACAACATGCGGGTCGTGGCGCAGCAGCACGACATTCCACTGTTTGACCGGTTTGCGATCATGCATCAGTGGAACGAGAGCGGCGAATTCGATCTGTTCCGTGCGGTGCATGGAGTCGATCTGGCCAAACGCGTTCACAATTGTCTCGGGCGGGCTTTGTCGACATTCATGATCGATACCGCCCGCATCAATCCCGGTGAAATCAGGATCCAGCGTTAATGACGATTGACGGCCACTTCTCCAGAACCGCAATGCCGGCGGCACTGGCGATCATGTTGATGGGCGCATTGACGTCGACCGTGGCCGCGCAAACTGCACCGGCTAACGCCGTCGCGGCACCGATGATTGCCGCGGGCGCGGCATCACCGTCATCCACCGTTGCGGCGGCAAACTCCGGCGCGCCGAAGCAAAGTCTGTCCGGCAAGGCGATCGACAAGGTGAAGGAAGTCGCGATCCGGGCGCGTGACATTTTCAACCGGGTCCCGTGTATGCCGCCAAAAGGCATTTCAGGATCGATGGGGTCATTGCCACATGTCGCGGCCAAGCTTGCCGCGAAAAAGCCAGTGGTCATCGTTGCCTTCGGTTCGTCCTCGACCCAAGGGTACGGCGCGACGTCACCCGAGTTCAACTATCCAAACCGGCTTGCGGCCCAATTGCATCGCAAGTATCCGGGCGCCGACATCACCGTGCTCAATCGCGGCAAGGGTGGCGAAGATGCGCCCGAGATGATGAAGCGGCTGCAATCGGAAGTGCTCGATGCCAAGCCGGATCTGGTGATCTGGCAGGTCGGTACCAACGCGGTGCTGCGCAATCTCGATCCGGCAACGACCGCGAAACTTGTCGAAGATGGCGTCGCGGTCATTCAGGCTTCGGGCGCCGATCTGGTGCTGGTCGATCCGCAATATTCGCCCGCGGTCAATGCCAAGGGTGAGAGTGCCAGCAAGATGGTCGGTCTGCTGAGCAAGGTCGCGCACTTCCGGCACGTCGGAATTTTTCCGCGCTTTGAAGTCATGCGCGACTGGCACGACCGGCAGGCGCTGCCGTTCGATACCTTCGTAACCAACGACGGCCTGCACATGAACGACTGGGGCTATGCCTGTTTCGCCCAGTTGCTCGGCGATGACATCATCAGGTCGGTGGATCAGGTCCAGGCGGGCGTCAGCACGCCATCCACGGTATCGGCCTATCGGCCGATGTAATTTTCCCTCTCCCGCAAGGGGAGAGAGAAGCCATCACACCTTCTCCAGCGCTACAGCGAGATCCTCGATCAGATCGTCCTTGTGTTCGAGGCCGGTCGAATAACGGATGAACCCTTCACCGATGCCGAGTTCGGCGCGCACCTCCGGCGCGAGCCGCTGATGCGTCGTCGTTGCCGGATGGGTCACAAGGCTCTTGGCGTCGCCGAGGTTGTTCGAAATCCGCGCGAGCTTGAGCGCGTTGAGGGCGCGGAAGGCGCCGGCCTTGCCGCCCTTGACTTCGAAGCCGATCAGCGTCGATCCCGCGCGCATCTGCTTTTTTACCAACTCCGCTTGCGGATGATCGGGGCGGCCGGGATAAACCAGCCGCGATACTTTCGGATGCGATGCCAGCGCCTCCGCAATCGCCGCGGCGCTTTCGGTTTGCTGACGCACGCGAACCGCGAGCGTCTCGAGTCCTTTCAGCAGCACCCATGCGTTGAACGGCGAGATCGACGGTCCGGTCTGACGCAGGAACGTCTGCAGGTGTTCCTGAATGAAGGCGTTCGAGCACAGGATTATGCCGCCGAGCGTTCGGCCCTGACCATCGATATGCTTGGTCGCCGAATACACCACGACGTCGGCGCCAAGCGCCAGCGGGCTTTGCCAGATCGGCGTGGCGAACACGTTATCGACGATCAGCCGTGCGCCGGCCTGATGCGAAATCTCGGCAATGGCGCCGATGTCCATCACGTCGAGTGTCGGATTGGTCGGACTTTCCAGAAAGCATGACTTCGTATTCGGCCGCATGGCCTTGCGCCATTGATCGAGATCGAGGCCGTCGACCAGTGTGGACTGGATGCCGTAACGCGGCAGCAGGTCTTCCACCACATAGCGGCATGAGCCGAACAATTGCTTCGCCGCGACGACGTGATCGCCAGCTTTCAGCGGCGCGAGGATCGCGGTTGTCACCGCCGCCATGCCGGTTGCCGTGGCGCGTGCGCCCTCCGCTCCTTCGAGTTCGGCCATGCGCTGCTCGAACATGGAGACCGTCGGGTTGGAGTAGCGCGAATAGATAAAGCCGGGATCCTCGCCCTTGAACCGCGCCTCGCACTGTTCGGCGGTGTCGTAGACATAGCCTTGGGTCAGAAACAGCGATTCCGAGGTTTCGGCGAATTGCGAGCGCAAGGTGCCGGCATGAACCAGCCGGGTTTCAGGGCGATATTTGGCGGTGGGCGAAGACTGCGACATGTGACCTCCTGCGTGACCGCCTTGAAAAACGGTCACAAAAAAACCGGCCTGGAAAAAATTCCACAAGCCGGGATCACATTGTCCCCGGCCTGTTTAGCGACTTATTTAACGTGGCTGCAAGCCGGCCGGCTCAAATCACCACGGGATAAGTCATGCTCTTAATCCGGGCTGCCCTTTCCGTCAAGGTAGTGGAGTGAATTTGACATTCGCGAGCCGCTTGCCGCAAATCCCGGACGCGAATGTCAAATTCCAAACTCCACTAGAACTTATATTAGCTAGGGGTCCTTTGGTTCTAACATTCGCAAAGACGCTCGCTGAAACAGGATGCGAATGTTAGAACCGGACCACTAGCCATCGGATAACCGGTAAAAGCGCCGTTTTTCGGGGTTTAATTGGCGAAAGCCGCAAGGACGATACCGTGTCATTCACGCTCCAGCCCGACGCCAATGGCATTCTGCCCGACCGCATGATCGCGGCGATGGCGGATGCGGGATTGATCCTGCCGGAATACCCGTTCGTCGAGAGCCAGATTCAGCCGGCGAGCCTCGACCTGCGGCTCGGCGCGATCGCCTATCGTGTTCGCGCGAGTTTTCTGCCAGGGCCGGGCGCGACAGTGGCGGAGCGCATCGACGAACTGAAGCTGCACGAGATTGATCTGTCAGATGGCGCGGTGCTGGAGACCAACTGCGTTTATATCGTGCCGCTGCTGGAAAGCCTGGCGCTGCCGCCCGAAATCATCGCTGCGGCCAATCCGAAAAGTTCGACCGGACGGCTCGATGTGTTCACGCGCGTCATCGCGGATGGCACGCGGCGCTTCGACATGATCGGCGCCGGCTATCATGGCCCGCTTTATGCTGAAATCAGCCCGAAGACATTTCCGGTGCTGCTGCGCGAGGGATCACGGCTCTCGCAGGTCCGCTTTCGCACCGGCGACGCGATCCTCGATGCCGACGAGCTCGATGCACTGCATGCGCGGGAACGGCTTGTCGATGTCGATGACGCCGATCTCGCCAACGGCGTTGCGCTCAGCGTCGATCTCTCCGGCGACAATGCCAACGGCTTTGTCGGTTATCGCGCCAAGCGTCATACCGGCGTGGTCGATATCGATCGCCGCGGCGGCTATGCGGCCGGCGAATTCTGGGAGCCGATCGCGGCACGTCCGGATGGCAGCCTCATTCTCGATCCCGGCGAGTTCTATATCCTCGCCTCAAAGGAAGCGGTGCAGGTGCCGCCGGACTACGCCGCCGAGATGGTGCCGTTCGATCCGCTGGTGGGAGAGTTCCGCGTTCACTATGCGGGCTTCTTCGATCCGGGCTTCGGCTATGCCGGCGCGGGCGGGCAAGGATCGCGTGCGGTGCTGGAAGTGCGTTCGCGCGAGGTGCCGTTCATTCTCGAGCACGGCCAGATCGTCGGCCGGCTGGTGTATGAAAAAATGCTGGCGCGGCCCGACGCGATGTACGGCCAGCGCATCGGCTCCAACTATCAGGCGCAGGGGCTGAAGCTCTCGAAGCATTTCCGGGTGTAGCATTCCGGACGACGCGGATATTCGGAGGTGGGCGTGACGGGATCGCAGGGCGGTGCGCAAGACGTCACATGGCAGCGCTGGCGCAGCGTCGCCGATCTCTATCACGCCTATTTCACCGGCCTGATCCTCACCGTGGTGTCGCGGCGCGGCACGGCCGATGCCGCCGAATTCGTGTTTCGCGTTTTCCGACGGCAGCAGCAGGAAAAATTCTTGTCCGGGTTGAAAAAGCTCGGGTTGGATCATCTGCCGCCCGCGGTCGCGGCCGCGCAGTATCACTACCTCTCGAACTGGATCGGCGGCGTGCATGTCGAATACATGTACGAGTCCGATCGCAAGGCATGGATCCGTTATCCGCCGCCGCGCTGGATCTGGAAGGGAACCGCGATCTGCGGCGTGCCCGGGGAAGTTTCGCGCGCGATGCTGCGCGGCTGGCACGCCAACAACGGCGTCGCGCTCGGCAATCTCGGCCTCGGCTTCGTCTGCACCAAGCAGACGGTCGAGGGACAGGACGGGCTCGAGGGTTACTATTGCGAGTACGACGACGATCTCGATCTCGATCGCCGGCTGGTGTTCGCGCGGCATCTTGAAGCGCCGCTGTTCGACCCCGACAAGGCGCCAGCGTTGCCGGTCGATAGCTGGCCGAAGCCACGACTCGAAAAAGCCTATCGCAACTACGCGATGGAATATGTGCGCACCGCAGCACCCGTCGCGGTTCAGGTGTTCGGTCCCGACGATGCCGCCTACCTCCTGCATCTCACCGGCAAGCTGATCGGCATGCAGTATTTCGATGAGGTCGCGCGCGGCCTCGGCGCTGCGCGTGGCACGGCCAAGGATTTTTCAAATTTCGTGTCCCTGCTGTTCGATGCGCAGGGCGATGAGGCGGACGCGGAAGCTGGCGGTTCGGCGATCCGGCAGCGCACATGGAAACTGATGGACGGCGTTTCCGACTATCATCCCGCCTGTACCAGTGTTCTGACGGGCCTGTTCGAAGGTCTTGCCGCGGGGTGCGGCCGGCGCATCGATGTCGGAATGATGCCAGCTGCGGGCGGCGTTCCACCCCTCACGTGGTCGATCGGCTGAAAAACGCCAACCTCGGCGAATATTCCGCACGGCGACAGAACCGGACTTGCGCAGGCGGCCTATGCGTGGGCGTGCATGGCATCCAGCGAAATCGGTGCTACGGATGGCCGGTTCATATTTGTGAAAAATAATTGAATTCGAGCGTTTCACGACATGACGGACATCAGCGTCGCCGAAATCCCGTTGGCGGATGGCGGCGAGACACCACTGCCGCCGATCGCAGCGCCAGCGCGCAATCCGCTGCTGGACGGCCCGATCCTGCGCACGCTGCTGCGGCTCGCGGCGCCGAATGTGTTTGCGCTCAGTGCAGGCACCTGCGTGGTGATCGCCGAGACGTCGTACATCGGCCGTCTGGGCACGGAGTCGCTGGCGGCGATGGCGCTGGTGTTCCCGTTTGTTATCCTGACCATGACAATGTCCGGCGGTGCAATGGGCGGTGGTGTCTCCTCGGCGATTGCGCGTGCGCTGGGCGCTGGCGATGTCGCGCGCGCCTCGACGCTGGCCGCGCATGCGTTGCTGATCGGAATTTGCTTCGGCGCGACGTTCACGTTCGGCATGCTGATCTTCGGACCGACACTGCTGGCGCTCCTCGGCGGCCGCGGCAACGTGCTGTCGCAGGCGGTGGGCTATACGCAGATCTTCTTCGGTGCTGCCGTCGTGGTGTGGGTGATGAATACGCTGAGCGCGATCCTGCGCGGCACCGGCAACATGAAACTGCCATCCGCCATCATCCTCAATTCGGCAGTGTGCCAGATTACTCTCGGTGGCATTCTTGGCCTTGGGCTCGGCCCGGTGCCGCAGTTCGGGATGCGCGGCGTCGCGACCGGTTCGGTCACGGCCTACATCATCGGCGCCACGATCATGGGTTGGTATCTGTTTTCAGGGCGAGCCCGGGTAAATCCGCTGGTGCGGGAATTTCGAATTCAGCGTGCGATGTTCTTCGATATTCTCAAAGTAGGCGCAGTTGCCTGCTTCTCGCCGCTGCAATCGGTGCTGACGATTACGATCTTCACCCACATGCTGGCCGGCTTCGGCAACGAAATCCTCGCCGGTTACGGCATCGGCGCGCGGCTTGAATTCATGCTGACATCGATCGCGTTCGCGGTGGGCATCGCGTCGGTGCCGATGATCGGCATGGCCGTCGGAGCCGGCCGCGTGGCGCGCGCACGCCGCATTGCCTGGATCGCCGGTTGCATTTCGTTCGCATCCGTCGGTGTCGTCGGCACGGTGATCGCGATCTTTCCAGATCTCTGGGTGAACATCTTTACCCACGATCCCGGCGTGCGCGCCGCCAGCCAGCGCTATCTGGCGACGGCGGCGCCGATGTATGCCTTCATCGGGCTGTCGATCTCGATGTATTTTTCATCCCAAGGCGCGGCCAAGGTACTTGGCCCCGTACTGGCGCAAACCGCACGGCTGGTTTTTGTCGGGTGCGGCGGCTGGCTGCTGATATCGCATGAAGCGACCAGCGATCAGTTCTTCATGCTGGCCGCGGCTTCAATGGTCGTGCTCGGTGTTCTCTCCGCCGCGAGCGTGGTGTTCACGCGATGGGGTTCGCCGGGCGGACCGGTGCCCGAGGTCAGGCCGGCACTGTCGTAGAGCAAGCGGTCGGTTCGCTTACGTAGTCCGTCGGCAGGCAAATTCCACGTCGAGCCGCCATGATCCCTTGGCTACCGAAGTTTCGCCGCGCCATGTGAACGCGTGGGGCGTGATGTCCGAAAAGCTCCAGCGCACCGGATGGCCGTCGGAATTTTTGCCGAGCTGGACGATGTCGTCGCCTTCCTTGCGGCCGATCATGGAGAGGAAATTCTGCGTCACCGGATCGGTCCACTGGATTTGCCAGGCATCGATCCGGGGATCGTAGACCCGCAGCGTCGTGCCGTAGGAATTGACGTTGGCTGCGGCGTCCCCCTCCCGCGCGCCGCGCGGCGGCGTGATCCAGACATCCTGGACCGCGCGGCCTTCCAGCGCCCAGCCGAAATGCCATTCGCCCTTGCGTTCGCGTTTGCTGCCATCCGGCAGATGCCTTGTGATATCGAGATCCCAGGAGCCGATCAGCCAGCCGTAGAGGTCCATCTTGCCCGCGCGGTCGGCGGATGGGCCGTCCGCACCGAGCGCATCGAGGAAGGCTGACCCCGTCATGCGGCATTCCGCGAAAATGTCTTCTGCATCGCGGCCACGCCCAAATCCGTCTGAGCCTCGATATAGGGTGCAATATCGTTTGGCAAAAGATCAGCAATCCAGACCAGCCGGGTGCGTGAATCACCGTCGGCAAATACCTGGATCGACGCGCTGTGATGTTTGAAACGCTCGTTGACGATGGCGTAGGCCAGCCGTCGCCGTTGATCATCGATGTCGACCAGAAGTTCGCGCACGATATTGCCGCTGACAAACGTGACAATGCGGGCGTCGCCGTCGGGTTTGCAGTCGAGCACGAAGCCGCGCGCAAGACGCTGGTGGACTGCGTTGAAATCGCGGACCGCCGCCCAGACATCTTCGGGACGCGCGTCTATCGAAATGTCTTTGTAAATGCATGCCATCGAGTGTGTCCTTGTTGGAAATTGTAGGTGCCGGTTATCAGGTGCAGACCGCTTCGACGTTGTTGCCGTCGGGATCGATCAGGAACGCGGCATAGTAAGTGGGGCTGTAGTCGGCGCGCGGACCTGCGCCGCCATTGTCGCGGCCGCCCGCTTTAAGCCCTTCGGTATGAAAGCGCTTGATCGCGGCATGGTCTGATGCGCGGAACGCGATATGTGCGCCGGGGCCCCCGGTCTTTTTTGCGAGATAGAGCCACAGCGCCGGTGCGCCGGGAGGACCAAAACCTGCGCCGCTGTCGTCGCGGGAGCACAGCACATGACCGAGCGGCGCGAGCGCCGCCGTATAGAAGCGCACGCTGGCGTCGAGGTCTTTGACGTGAAGTCCGAGGTGGTCGTACATGATGATCTCCTGCCGAGGCGCCCTGAGCGGCGCGATCCGGAGGCCACCCTAGTCAGTGGCGGGCCAGCCGTTCTTGGAGAATCTTGCGGTCGCCTTTGGAAGCCTGACGGAAACCGCGCGGCGAAACACCCGCGGCACGATGGAATGTACGCACGAAATTCGACAGGTCGCCGAATCCGACATCGAAGGCGATGTCGGTGATTGAGCGATCCCGATCGGGCAGCAGCCGCGCCGCGTGGCGCAACCGCGAGCGCACCAGATACTGGTGCGGGGTCACACCGAGCACGTTCGAGAACAGCCGCAGAAAATGGAACGGGCTTAAGCCGGTTTCCGCGGCGGCATCTTCCAGTTCGATCGGCGTATGGGAATGCGCATCAATCCAGAGCGCGGTTTCGACCGCGCGGCGGCGGTCGCGCACGGCGATCTGCTGCGGTTGTCTGGTTTGTCCCGACACCGTCTCGACGAAACGCCTTGCGAACAGATGCCCGGCCTCATCAAGCCCAATGTCGCTGCGGCCATCGCTCGCAGCCTGGGCGAGTTCGCCGATCACCATCAATTCCGGCCGCGGCGGTAGGCTGCCGCTCTGCCAGAGATCCTTCTGGCCGCCGAGTTGATCGACCAGCGCGGGCGTCAGAACGAACGACAGGCACTCATCTCCACAGATGTGGTGATCGTGGGTGCAGATATATTCGTCGCCGGGATAGCCGACCAGAAGCGAGCCCGCGACCAGTTCGAACGATCGTCCTCGTTTGGTGCAGCCGAAACTGCCCTTGCGCACATAGGCCAGCGAATGGCTGGTGTGGTGCTCGGCAAACGGCTTGGAGCCAGGTCCGGCCGTGCAGCGATAGTCGTAAACCGACATCGCGTCGTGATGACAAATCAGAGTCGCCGTCATGGACGGATTTTACCCCTGAAGCGGGGGCCGGGCAACGGGAAGCAGGACGTCAAACAGGGTTTGGCTGCTCTTGCCGCCCGCGCCATCGATCGACAACAGCCGCCGTTTGGAGATGCTACCGCCGTTAACTGACATCTTGTCCGCGTATCCTCCCGCCTCCAGCACCCGGTGGCAGGGCACGATGATCGGAAACGGGTTTTGCGACAGCGCCTGTGCTACGGCGTGTGGCGCGCCTGGCGGTTTCAGACGATCTGCGACCTCGTCGTAGGTCATGGTTTCGCCGCGCAGGATCGTGCGCGTAACGTCGTAAACCCGGCGGGCGAACGGCGACACATCGCGTATATCGAGCGTGACCTCGGAGAAATCGGCGGCTTGTCCGCGCAGCAGTGCGACGATGCCGTCGATCGCAAGTCCCGCCTCTGCCGACGGCTCCAACTCACGAGCCTCGGGAAATTGCCGCAGCAGCCACCGCCTGGTTTCGATTTCACGTTCCGCCGGGAGCTGGACGCCAACGATACCGAGAGGGCCCCATGCGATGCCGCATCGGCCGACCGATGTGTCGAATACTGTGTACCCACGCCCCGTCATACTCCTGGCATCATAGCATCGGCTTCGACAACTGCATCCGAAATATTGTTCGGCCGGCGCGGTGCAATTTACCGCCGTGCGAGAACATCACATCGCCCCGCATCGCGCAGCCGGACTTGACCTGTTGGTCGATCAAGCTAGCACGAAGGAAATCGATGGGGATGGAGTCCCCCGATACCCGCCGCAAGGCTGATGACTCCTACCGGGCGCACTCGCGTCGGTAGGAGCTATTTCCTTCCCGCAGCGCCCGTGAAAGGGCGCTTGATGACTCCGCTTCCGAATTCGCTCTCGATCTCGCTGTGGGTGGTCGGCTGCTGCTGGGCAGTCGCCGCGATCGCTTATGTGACGGATTCCGAAACGGGTCTGGTGGTTCCCCTTGCGATCATCGGTGCCTTAACCGGTCTGGCCGAATGGCTCGTGAGGAGGCAACGACATTGAGCTGGGTTTTCATTCTGGCCGTCGCAGCGGGTGGGGCGCTCGGATCCGTGGCCCGCTATCTCGTCGGCATCGGCTTCGGCCAGTTGTTGGGCTCGAAATTTCCGTGGGGCACGCTGTTCATCAATATCAGCGGATCGTTCCTGATCGGAGCTTTTGCAGGTCTGTTCGCAACGCGATGGGACTTGCCTCAAGCGATGCGAATATTCCTCACGGTCGGAATCTGTGGCGGCTACACCACGTTTTCCACCTTCTCGCTGGATACATTCACCCTGATCGAGCGGGGCGAACTGGCGGCTGCATGCGCTTACATGATTGCCTCGGTCGTACTGTCCGTCGGCGCGCTGATCGCGGCCCTGCAGATAATCCGGGCCATCTAGCGGGCCGGATTTTCATATTCGTCTTCCGCGACGCTCGGCAAATACGCCCAAGCGGCTTGGCGGACCGGCCTGTCTCGGCTACATCAGGAGACGAGAACCGGATAAGCGGGCGTAGTTCAATGGTAGAACGGCAGCTTCCCAAGCTGCATACGAGGGTTCGATTCCCTTCGCCCGCTCCATTATCGCCGCGAAGGCGGAGAAGGGGGCACCTTGGCCGGGATGGTCGCGTCGCGTGACAGCAGCCGCAATGGGCTCCTGAAGACGGGTGCCGCGGGCGTCGTGACCGGCGTTCTGACACCGCTGGCACAGCCGTTGATTGACCGCATCAACGGCTCGCCCGGCGATTTGCGGATTACGCTTCTGGCGGTGCCGTTCGCGATCCTCGTTTTTATCCTGATCAAGATGGACTCGAACAATCCGTGGTGGGCGGCGGTGGCGGGGGCCGTGGTTACGCTGATCGCCTTCGTCTGTGCCGTTAACGCGGCGATCTGGATCGACGGTCAGATTTCCGACTCCGAAAAGGCTGTGAGAAATATTCTGTCCGGCCTCGCCGGCGGGTTTGTCGGATCCGGCATGATGGCGCTGGGCATCAGTTTGCTGCCAGCCAGCCCCCGCGATCCACTGACGTGGCTGCCGATGCTGGTCATCGGCACCAGTGCCGGCGCACTGCTGGCGCTGGACAATGCCTTGAACCTCGATCTGCTGTCGACGCTCTATCCGGTCTGGCAGGCCGGCGTCGCCATCTGTCTGGCGATGGCGTTGCGGCGCGCGCAATTTTCCTGATCGCCGCACATCCCGTTTGAAAGGCTTCAGATGCCGCAACCTCATCTGTTCCAGCCCGCGACCTTGCGCGGCATCACGCTGAAGAACCGCATCGTGATTTCGCCGATGTGCCAGTACTCGGCGCTCGATGGCATGGCCAATGACTGGCACCTTGTGCATCTCGGCAAGTTCGCACAGGGCGGCGCGGGTTCGGTCATGGTCGAGGCCACGGCCGTCACGGCGGAAGGCCGCATCACCCACGGCGATCTCGGTCTATGGCACGACGGCCAGATCGCGCCGCTGAAGCGGATTGCCACCGTCATCAGGGACAACGGCGCCGTTCCCGCGATCCAGCTCGCCCACGCCGGACGCAAGGCCAGCATGCAGCGGCCGTGGTTTGGCAATGCCGCGCTCGATGAAAGTGATCGCGCCCGCGGCGATCTGCCGTGGCGGATCGTGGCGCCGAGCGCGATTCCGATGGACGACGGCTGGCTGATGCCGCACGAGCTCGGCGAGGCCGATCTCAAGGAGCTGCGCGACTACTGGCGGCTTGCAACCTTGCGCGCGGTCGAGGCCGGATTTGAATTCCTCGAACTGCATTGCGCGCACGGCTATCTGCTGCACGAATTTCTCTCGCCGCTGTCCAATCGCCGTACCGATGGATATGGCGGCGATCGTGCGGCGAGAATGCGCTATCCGCTGGAGATTCTAGACACCGTGCGCGCGGCGTGGCCGGACAACCTGCCGCTGTCGGTCCGCATCTCCTCGGTCGACGGCATCGAAGGTGGAATCGATCTTTCGGACTCGGTGGCCTTTGCGAAGGAAGCGAAGGCGCGGGGTGCCGATCTCATCGATTGCACCTCTGGCGGCCTGATGGGGTCGGCGACGGCGGCGCGGATTCCGCGCGGCTATGGCTTTCAAGTGCCATTCGCACAGGAGATTCGCCGCGAGGCTGGCATTGCGACCATGGCGGTCGGGCTCATCCTGCATCCACAGCAAGCCGAGGATGTGCTGGTGCAGGGCAGCGCTGATCTGATCGCGATCGGGCGCGAAGCGCTGTTCGATCCGAACTGGCCGCTGCATGCCCGGATGGCGCTTGGGCCGCAGACGGGCGCGGCGTTCGACGGCTGGCCCGAGCAATATGGCTGGTGGCTAGAGCGCCGCGAGCCGGGCCTGCGCAAGCTCGACGGTCCGGCGTTGCCGTTCCGCCGAGCTTAACAGGCGCCGGTCAGGGCGTAACGGTCAGCTTGGCCTTCATGTTGGGGTGAAAGCGGCAATAATAATCGATCGCCCCTGCCTTCTTCAGCACCAGCGACACCGTCTTCTTTGGCGGCAGCGTGACGTCCCAGTCGCCGTTTCGCGCGGTCGCGGTATGCGCAAAGATGTCCTTGTTCACCCACTCGATGGTGTCGCCGACCTTGGCGGTCACTTCGGCAGGCGCAAAAACAAGATTCTGCATCGATATTTGAATAGTCGCCGCATGCGCCGAGACGGATATTCCCAGTGCGGCAACGATCGTGAGATATCCGCTCGGCTTCATGGGACGCTCCTTACTTCATCTCGGCTGCGACGTGCTCGGCGTGCTGCTCGTGACCCTGGAAGATCTTGAGCCCCGTCTGCAGCAGGCCCTTCAACTCCGCATTGCTGGCCGACGGAATGAGGAGGGTTTCGAGCGCGCTGTCGACCGCCTTGTGATAGGCGACCTCGTTGTCGACGTAGGCCTTGTCGAATGCGGCGCCTTTCAGCTTCGAGAGCTCGGCGAGCTTGGCGGCGGCGTTCTTGGAGAGCGTGCGGCTGGTGTCATTATCTTCAGGCGTCACCTTGAGCTTCTTGACCAGCGCGAGCGCCTGCTTGTTCACGGCCTCATGGTCCCGCACCATGTCGGTGGCGAAGGCCTTGATCTCCTTGTTCTTGGACTTCTTCAGCGCCTGCTTCGCCGCGGTGACGTCGATGACCCCGGCGGTGTAGGCGATATGCGCGATCTGCGGATCGGTGGGTTTCGCGCCTTGCGCGAACGCACTGCTGCTCAGCAGCGCTGCGGCGGCGATCGCCGCGCTCAGTCGAACGAACATCATGATACTCCCTGTGAACGCCGGCATCGCCGCGCGCTATTGATGACACACAGGGTTGGATGCGGCGGAGCGGAAGAGGTTCCCGGATTATGTCGTGAGACCAAGCCGCGCCAGAACCGCATTGGTCAGGCGCTCGCAGCGTTTGCCGGCGAACGGAAACGCCTCCATCACGACCGGACCGATTTTCTTTTCGACGCTGGTGCGCAACATCGTACGGGCGCGGTGCAGCCGCGTTTTCACGGTCTCCGGCTTGAGGTCGAGAATCTCGGCGGTTTCCTCGACATTCATCCCCTCGATCACGCGGGTGATGAAGACGATGCGGAATGCCTCGGGCAGTTCGTCGATCGCCTGCTCGACAACGTGCTGTATTTCGCGCTGGGCCATGGATTTTTCAGGATCATCGGAGGTGGCGGAAACGGGAAACTGGATAATCTGGGCGTTCAGGGTGCCGGGCTCCAGCGTTGTCCAATCGACGCTCGGGCGCTGTCGCCGCAAACGGCCGAGCGCCTCGTTCATCGCAATGCGCGACAACCAGGTCGCCAGGCTTGAATCGCCGCGAAAGCTGTCGAGGCGCGTGAAGGCGCGAACGTAGGTTTCCTGCACGACGTCCTCGGCTTCGCCGTCGTTGCGCAGGATGCCGCGGGCGATTCGATAGAGCCTGCGGTTGTTCGCCTGCATGATAGTGCGGATAGCCGCCTCGTCGCGGATGCGCGCGCGGCGAACCAGCTCCGCGTCGTCGCTTGCGGGGCTGGTAACCAGCCGGGATTGTCCCTGTTGCAAAGCACGTACTCCCGCTCTCAGACTACTCTACTGTTCGACCGTTGGATGCAGCAAAGCCGATCAGGTTCCCGCAAAAACGGCGATTAATGATAAATCGCCGGCTGGCGAGGAAGCCGCCCCGATAGGCCGGGACAGCCGCCCGCCTTCCGAAGATCATACGCTTTGCGGCACCTGATCGAGAAATCCGGTCACGCTACGGATTTTGCCGTTCCGGACGGTGGCAAAATCGGTGCCCTTGATCGGACTGTCGGCGCCCTGGGGCCCGAGTCCCCAGGAAAACCTGATATGATCGCCGTAACCATTCGGCTGTCCGATCAGCGCGAAATGAAAGCCGGGAAATTGCTGCTGCACTCCGGCGATCAGCGTATCGATTCCGGAATGGCCTTCACCGCTCATCAGCGGATCGACGTATTTGGCGTCGCTGGTCCAATTGGCCGCGAGGATTTCGCGGCGGCGATCAGCAACGGTCTCGTTCCAGAGTTCGATGTAGCGATAAGCAACAGCTTCGGCGTCGGTCATGGCATCTCTCCTTCAAGTGGGCCGAACCATTTCGGTGGCGCCACTATCGAAGGTTCATGATGCGGGATCGATTACCTTGGAGGTCATCGATTCCGAATTCCATGTGATCGCGAAGGCGCGGCGCGTTAGCGCGCAGCAGTCACCATGATCTCGACGTTATATTGAGGGGCTGCAAGTTTCGCCTCGACGGTAGCGCGCGCCGGTGTGTTGCCGGCCGAGACCCAACCGTCCCATGCCGCGTTCATGTCGGCGAAGGTCTTCATGTCGGTCAGGTAAATCGTCGCCGTGAGGAGTTTCGATTTGTCGGTCCCTGCTTTCGTCAGATGGCTGTCGATGATCGAGAGTATTTCCTGCGTCTGCTTGGTCACGCCTTCGCCAGCCGTCTTGTTGGCGACGACGCCGGCGAGGTAGACGGTGTCGCCATGGATCACGGCCTGGCTCATGCGCGGGCCGGTGTCGAAACGCTGGATGGTCATCTTGGTTCTCCAATCGAATTGAGGCCGCTATTTATCGCGGCGTGGCGTGCAGCGCCAGTGCTTGCCGGTTGATACTTTTTCGCATCAGGCCACGGCTTTTGCCGCGGCCCGCCCGGCATTGCGGCCTGAGAACAGGCAGCCGCCGAGAAACGTGCCTTCCAGCGAGCGATAGCCGTGCACGCCGCCGCCACCGAAGCCCGCCGCTTCGCCCGCCGCATAGAGGCCGGGAATGATCGCGCCATCTCTGCCGAATACGCGCGAATCGAGATCGGTCTCGAAGCCGCCGAGCGTCTTGCGGGTGAGGATGTTCAGCTTCACCGCGATCAGTGGCCCCTGCGCGGGATCGAGAATCCGGTGAGGTTTTGCGGTGCGGATCAGCTTGTCGCCGATATAACGCCGCGCGTTGTGGATGTTCATCACCTGCGTGTCCTTGACGTAAGGATTCGCGATCTCTCGATCGCGTGCCTCGATCTGGCGTTGCAGATTCTCGAGCCGGAGCAGGTTGTTGCCGGCGAGCGCATTCATGGCCTCGACCAGCGCCGGAAGATTGTCGCGCACGATGAAGTCGGCGCCGTGGGTCTTGAAGGCTTCCACCGGGCCGGGTGCGCCCTTGTTGGTGGCGCGTTTTGCCGTCATCAGCCAGCTCTTGCCGGTCACATCCGGGTTCTGTTCGGATCCCGACAGCGCGAATTCCTTCTTGATGATGCTTTGCGTCAGCACGAACCACGAATAGTCGTGACCCGTGCGCATGATGTATTCGAGCTGGCCCAGCGTGTCCGAACCGGGAAACAGCGGCGAGGGCAGGCGTTGTCCTATGGCGTCGAACCACATCGACGACGGGCCGGGCAGAATGCGAATGCCATGCATCGGCCAGATCGGATTCCAGTTCCGGATGCCCTCGACATAGTGCCACATGCGGTCGCGATTGATCAGTCGTGCGCCAGCCGCCTCGGTGATGCCGATCATGCGGCCGTCGACATGAGCCGGAACGCCGGAGATCATGTGTTTTGGCGGAGCGCCCAGACGTTGGGGCCAGTTCTGCCGCACGAGGTCGTGGTTGCCGCCGATGCCGCCGGAGGCGACGATGACGGCCTGCGCCTTCAGGCTGAAATCGCTGATGACGTTGCGCGAACTGCTCTCGCCGCGCGCGACCGTCGTCGGTTCGAGAACAACACCGCTGATCCCATCGATGACGTCGTTGGTCGATGTCAGCGCATCGACGCGGTGACGAAACGCGAATGTCAGCCGTCCAGCGGCCTGCGCTTCGCGGGTGCGCCGCTCGAAGGGTTCGACCACGCCGGGACCGGTTCCCCAACTCACATGAAAGCGGGGCACCGAATTGCCGTGGCTCATGGCGTCATAGCCGCCGCGTTCGGCCCAGCCGACCACCGGGAAAATCCGATGGCCCATCGCCCGCAACCAGCCGCGCTTCTCGCCGGCGGCGAAAGCCACATAGGCTTCGGCCCATCGCCTTGGCCAAAGGTCCTCATCGCGGTCGAAGCCGGCCGAGCCCATCCAGTCCTGCAGCGCCAGATCGTAGCTGTCCTTGATGCCGAGGCGGCGCTGTTCCGGTGTGTCGACCAGAAAGAGTCCGCCCAGCGACCAGAACGCCTGCCCGCCGAGGCTCTGTTCGCCTTCCTGATCGACAACGATGACGCGTTTGCCGGCGTCGGCGATTTCCGTCGCGGCAACAAGGCCCGCAAGCCCGGCGCCGACTACGATTACATCCGCATCCTCAGCCATCGTTGTTCTCTCCGCCGAAGCAATTGAAGCGCGCTGGGTCGACCGAGGTCAACGGGGCGGGGCTGGCGCTCGTTTTGATTTGTTCCAGTTTGGGACCTTTGCGATGCAGCGAAGTGCAGCGCGTCTGCAACACTGGACCTGAATTTGATTTGCGGCATCGCATCCGTCTGGACAAAAAGCCGATCTCGCCAGAGGCTATGCGGGCATCACACGATGTCGACAGATTCGGGATCGTCAGGTTTTGGACTGGGGCAGGTTATGAGGATCGTGACGGGATTGCTCGCAGCGGTTCTTCTGCTGGGACACATGGCCGCGAGTCATGCAGTGGTCCGGATTGCCGAAGATCGGGGCGGCCGGATCGGGACCTACGTCGACAAATACCAGGACCTTCGCAGTTCAGGTCAGTCTGTCATCATCGACGGTCTCTGCGCATCGGCCTGCACCATTGTTCTCGGTGCAGTTCCGCATGACAAGATCTGCGTGACGTCGCATGCAAGTCTCGGATTTCATGCCGCCTGGGATATGGGTGAGGACGGGCATGCGATTACCAATCCTGAAGCGACCCATATGCTGTACCTGATGTATCCCACCCCCGTTCGGCAATGGATCAAACGACGGGGTGGTTTGACACGGCATATGATCTTCCTGCGCGGCCGCCAGCTCGCGGATATGTATCGTCCATGTTATCTCGATGCGCAGGCGTCGTCGGCGCGCTGATCCCGCCAAACCCGCCGTATTCAGCATGACGTGATCGGAGGCCAGGCGGTTGCGCTTGCCCGCGGACACGACTGGCCCTATCTGGAACCTGATGATAGGCGTCGCTACTCGTTACTTACGGCACTCGCGGGAGATCATGCAGCACCCGATGCAGCCGGCGACCTCACAGCGGGGGATTGCCTCCATGATTGTAGCCGGCAGCGCGGCCATCGGTGCGATTCTGCTGCTTGGGGCGCTGGTGCTATGGCTGCATTACGGGACCGCCGTGTTCTTCGAGATGCTTGCCTCCGGCATCGCCGCCTGCTTCTGACCTCAGCCTGAAGGATACCTGATGACCGATCGAGCCACCCGCCCGCTGGTTGTGTTTGCCGCCTTTGCCGGCAGTCTGGTGATCGGCCTTGTGGTGGTGCTGTGGCTGCTTGGCGGTCTGCGCGGCGCAACGGCGCCGGCCTCGATCGGAGGTCCGTTCCAATTGACAGATCAGACCGGCCAGATCGTTACCGAAAAGAGTCTGGTGGGCCGTCCGACCATCATTTTCTTCGGCTACACCCACTGTCCTGATGTCTGCCCGACTTCGTTGTTCGAAATGTCGGAAGTATTGCGGGCAATGGGCAAGGATGCCGACCGCATCAATGCCTATTTCGTTTCGGTCGATCCGGATCGTGATACCCGCACCGTAATGAAGGACTATCTCTCCAGCTTCGATCCGCACTTGAAAGGGTTGACCGGAGATGCTGCCGCGGTGGCGAAGATCGTGTCCGGATATCGGGTCTACGCCAAAAAGATTCCTTTGAAGGATGGCGACTATTCGATGGATCACACGGCGCTGATCTATCTGATGGATCGTGATGGCCATTTCGTCTCGCCGTTCAATCTCAAGCGGACGCCGGAAGCCGCGGCCGAGGATCTCAAGCGCTATCTGTGAGCGGTTGCTGAGGTAGTGTTGACCGAAGCTGCTGGCTCATGACGCGTGACGACGCCGTGCTGGGTTTTTTCCCAGTGATAGGGATCTTTTACGTAGTGCCAGACCGCCCGCCACGCGGCGGCCGAGAGGCAGACCCAGTACAGCGGAGTTAGCGCCAGCACCCAGCCGCGCCGCAGCTGCCCGATCTTGGCGAGGCCGATGAACCCGACAACGATCGTGGAGAGATATCCCGCCACAATGGCAGCGAGATGCAGGGGCGCTGGCCATTCGGCCAGAAAGGCCAGCGGGGCGCCTGACATGGCAGCGACAATCAGGCGCGCGAGAAACGCGTAGATCAGAATTGGATAGGCCAGTGCGGTCAGCACGTTGCCGCCGACGATCAGGTTCAGCGTAAAGAATGCGGACGGCCCGGCCTCCTGCCAAAGCCGCCATGGCCGGCGCATATGAACGAGCCAGGTTTGAACCCATCCTTTCATCCATCGTGTGCGCTGGCGCAGCCAACCGCCGAAGGCAATCGGTGCCTCCTCGAATGTTGCCGAAGAAAACGTGACAGAGCGGTATCCGAAACGTGACAAGCGGAAACCGAGATCGGCATCCTCGGTGACATTGTGCGAATCCCAGCCGCCAACCTCGCGCAAAATATCCGTCCGAAAATGGTTCGAAGATCCCCCGAGGGGAAGCGGCAATCCCAACTGGGCCATTCCCGGCAAGAAGGCATCGAACTGACCGGCATATTCGATCGCGAACATCCGCGACAGCAAGCTGTGCGTGAGGTTGTCGATGCGCAGGCTGGCTTGCGCGCAAGCCATGTCGGCGCTGTGAAAGTGAAAGGCATCGAGCGCGGCGCGAAGCTGCCAGGGGTCTGGACGATCTTCGGCATCGAATACCGCGACAAATCTTCCGTGGGCAAATGGCAACGCGCAATTGAGGGCCTTGGGCTTCGTCTTCGGCAGAATCGCGGGCACGATCAGGACCCGGACGTGAGGCATCGGTCCGAGTCGCGCAATGGCTGCGCGGGTCTGCAGATCGTCGGGCTCGATCGCCAGAATGATGTCGAGCTTCTCGCGCGGATAATCCAGAGCGTCGAGTGCGCGCATCAAGGGTGCAACCGAGGCTGCCTCGCGATAGAGCGCGACGATAATGCTGTAGACAGGTAACCGATCGTCGGAGAGGCGAGGCTGCTGCGGCTTACGCGGGCGGGGCCACAAGCTGCAAACAACGCGCAAGGCTACGAACCCTAGAAACCAGATCGCCAGAAAGCTGCTCAGAATTTCATGAGCGATGACGAGTGGCGGGATGGCAAACGCCAACAGACCGCAGCACCGCGTGAAACGACTCCGCCACTGCGAGGTGTTGGCCGTTGCAGGTGCCGCCGACATCGACGGCCACTTGTCGCTCAATTGGCGGGTTGCGGCACGCTCCATCGCCTCGCCGCCTTGCTGCATCAGGAATTGCTGCGCATGGCTCGTGGACGTCAGGCGGATGTGGGGCTTTAGATGGCGGTATCGGCCGATAAGCTGGCAAAGTGTACGCGACGCGAGGCCGCGTGGCGTCAGAGTCCAGATCAGTCGCCCATCTTGCCTAATGGGAATCAGGCCGAATCTTGCGGCATCGGGAATTTGCCGATCCAGCAGAGGCGAGGTGTCGCGTTCGATGGTCGAGAATGTCTCGCTATCGATGCCGAGATGGAATGCCAGGCGGTCCAGATAAGCTTCCTCGCCAATAATGCCGGTTCGGATCAGGACCTGATCACCGCCGATGCCGAGTTCATGGCCTCGTCGTTCGGCCGCGCGCAGCAATGACGGTGCAAGGACCCGCCGCAAACAGTCCAATTCGTCAGCGCGGCCGATCTCACGCTCTGATGATTGATTGTCATTGCTGGATGCGAGGATATCGCACACGCTGGCCGGGACAGGTGGCCACGAATAGGGTCGCGCGCGGCCCACGCGTGTGGCTACCCTGAACGCAGTATCCACCGCGCGATATCCGACATGGTCCAGAAGGGCCATGTGACGCCCCCACTCAAACGGCACTCGCGTCTTCGTCTGGATGGTCTATAAGACCCTCCATTCGAAAAGCCCCGGTCAAATGCAACCACAGATTGCCATTCCTTTCAACGGAAGATTGATTAGCCGCCGCCGTGCAACCGTACTGCGAAGGCTGCTGATCGGTATGCTGCTGGTCCTGAGTTCCCCCGCTGCCCGGGCGCAGACCGCGCCGCAGGCCCCGCCAAAAGCGACGACCGTCGCGCCGCAGGCGGTGCCGGGCTTCTGGGATCCGCGCCGCCGCCCGGATCGTCCCGATCTGTCGCGCCTCACCGTGATTCGCTTCCTGACCGAGACCGATTATCCGCCGTTCAACTTCACCGGCCCTGACGGCAATCCGGCCGGTTTCAACGTCGATCTGGCGCGGGCGCTGTGTGAGGAAATCAAGGTCACCTGCACGATTCAGATGCGGCGCTTCGAAACCTTGCTGGATGCGATTGCGAGCAACCGCGGCGACGCCATCATTGCCTCGCTCGCCGTGACACCGGAACTGCGCAAGCGGCTGGATTTCACCGACCCCTATTACCGCGCGCCAGCGAGGTTCGTGTCGCGTCGCGATGCGGTGATGCCCGACGTGCGTCCGGAATACCTCGAAGGCAAGAAGGTCGGCGTAATCGCGGGGTCGGCGCACGAGGCTTATCTCAAGGCCTTCTTTACTGAAGCGGAATTGCATCCTTATCCCAATGATGAAGCGCTGCGGCAGGCGCTGCGGCGCGGCGAGGTCGACTTCATCTTCGGCGATGCCATTTCGCTGGCGTTCTGGATCAACGGCACCGATTCCGCCGAATGCTGCGCGTTCAGCGGCGGTCCCTTTGTCGAGAGCCGCTATTTCGGCGAAGGCATCGGCATCGGGGTCAAGAAAGGCAATGACGTGCTGCGTCAGGCGCTGAACTGGGCGCTGTTCCGGATCTGGGAAAAAGGCCGGTATACCGATCTGTGGCTGCGGTATTTTTCCGTCAGCCCCTTTTAGAGCATGATCCCGAAAAGTGGACACCGGTTTTCGGATAAGATCATGCTCAATCAAAAGAGCAATGTAATGGCAGAGCGGATGATGCCGCGCGCCGTGGAGAGTAAAGATGTCAGAAGTCATGTCAGCGGGCGACCTGCGCGCGCTCGCCGAGCAGTCCAATGCGTGGCCGTTCGAGCAGGCCAAGGCAATCGTCGCGCGTCTGAAGAAGAAGCCAAAGGACGAGGTGCTGTTCGAGACCGGTTATGGCCCGTCCGGCCTGCCGCATATCGGCACCTTCGGGGAGGTCGCGCGCACCACCATGGTGCGTTACGCATTTCGTGTGCTGACGGAAGACAAGATCAAGACGCGGCTGCTGGCGTTCTCCGACGACATGGACGGCTTGCGCAAGGTGCCGGACAATGTACCCAACAAGGAGATGCTGGCGGCGCATCTCGGCAAGCCATTGTCACGCATCCCCGATCCATTCTCGAACGAGTTTCCGTCGTTCGGCGCCGCGAACAATGCGCGGCTGCGCGCGTTTCTCGATAAATTCGGCTTCGATTACGAGTTCGCCAGTTCCACCGATTATTACAAATCCGGCCGCTTCGACGCGACGCTGCTCAAGGTGCTGGAAAACATCGACAAGGTGATGGCGATCATGTTGCCCAGCCTGCGGGAGGAGCGCGCGGCGAGCTATTCGCCCTTCCTGCCGATCTGCCCACGCACCGGCGTGGTGTTGCAGGTGCCGATCGTTGCGCATGATGCAAAGGCCGGCACTGTTTCCTACGACGATCCGGAGACAAAGGAACGCGTCACGCTTCCGGTCACCGGCGGTCATTGCAAGCTGCAGTGGAAGCCGGACTGGGCGATGCGCTGGACGGCGCTCGGCGTCGACTACGAGATGGCCGGCAAGGACCTGATCGATTCGGTCAAGCTGTCGGGCAAGATCTGTTCGGCGCTCGGCGGCACACCGCCCGAGGGATTCAATTACGAACTGTTCCTCGACGACAAGGGCCAGAAGATTTCCAAGTCGAAGGGCAATGGCCTGACCATCGACGAGTGGTTGCGCTACGCGTCGCCGGAGTCGCTGTCGCTGTTCATGTACCGCGAGCCGAAGTCGGCGAAGCGGCTCTACTTCGACGTGATCCCGCGCAACGTCGACGACTATCAGCAATTCCTCGATGGCTTTCCGCGGCAGGATGCGAAGCAGCAGCTCGCCAATCCGGTCTGGCATATTCATGCCGGCCGCCCACCGAAGGCCGACATGCCGGTGACGTTCCAGTTGCTGCTGACGCTGGTGTCGTCATCGAACGCGGAAAATGCCGAAACTCTGTGGGGCTTCATCGGCCGCTACCGGCCGGGCGTGACGCCGCAAACCCATCCGAAGCTCGATGCGATGGTCGGCTACGCGATCAACTACTACCGGGACTTCGTGGCACCGACGAAAAAATTCCGCGAGTCGACGGACAACGAGCGCGCCGCGCTTCAGGATTTGCGCGATGCGTTGTCGCAATTGCCCGATGGCGCTTCGGCGGAAGACATTCAGAACGCGGTCTACGAGATCGGCCGCCGCGAACCGTTCCTCGACCACAAGAAGCTCGCGAAGGATGGCCGTCCGGGCGTATCGCTCGACTGGTTCAACATGCTGTATCAGGTGCTGCTAGGCCAGGAGAAAGGCCCGCGTTTCGGTTCGTTCGTTGCGGTTTATGGCGTGAACAATGCTGTGACGATGATCGACGGCGCGCTGGCGCGGGGAGCCTAAGAGAGCGGTCGTCATCCTGA
>JBEPUM010000031.1:0-25710 GCA_041691515.1 Pseudomonadota bacterium
GGGGCAAAGGCCTGCATCGCGGAAACCCGCAAGGAGCCGGGCAATATCGCTTACGACATGCACGAGAGCGTCAGCGACCCGGCCAAAATGGTGTTCGTCGAGCAGTGGGAGAACGCCGAAGCGCTTGTACCGCATCGCGGCACCGATCATATGAAAGCGTTCGGCCGGATCGCGGTCAAATGCCTGAGCGCGCCGCCGAAGATCGAAGTCATTACGCCGGCGAGCGTGGACATTAAATAATCAAGAAACAACAGGAGACGCTTTTTATGATCTATGTCGTTGCCACCACGCAGGTGAAGCCGGAATCGCGCGAAGCGTACGTCAAGGGCGCCAAGGAATGCATCGCGGCGACGCGAAAGGAGAAGGGCTGCCTCTCCTATGAAAATCATTCCAGCATCAACGACCCGAATCTCTTTGTTGTCGTCGAGCGCTGGGAAACCCGTGATGACCTCAATGTGCACGGTAAATCGCCGCATATGAAGATCTGGCGCGAGTATTCGGCGCCACTCAAGGCGTCGCCGACGGTGATCGAGATCATCAGTGACGGCAAGGTGGAAAAGTTCTGAACGGGACGCTAGTGCAAGCTTGCTTGTGAGGAGTTAGGCATGATGCGCGCGACGAAGGTGCAGCAGCAACACCGCTGGATCCAGCCTGCTGCCGATACCGTCGTGCTCGATTTCGATGATCGCCATCGCCGGCGGGTAGCCATGACCGGAACGCGTGGGCTTGAGTTTCTGCTCGATCTGGAGATCGCGACGGCGTTGCGCGGCGGCGATGCGCTGGTGCTCGAAGACGGGCGGCTGATCGAGGTCGTGGCCGCGCCCGAGTCGCTGGCCGAAATCCGCTGCAAGGATCCGCATCATCTGGTGCGCGTGGCCTGGCATCTCGGTAACCGGCATCTGCAAACGCAAATCACAGCGAGAGGTCTTCGGATCCGCCGCGATCATGTCATCGAAGAAATGGTGCGGGGCCTCGGCGCCCGCGTCATCGAGATCGAAGCGCCCTTCGATCCGGAGGGTGGCGCCTACGGCGACGGGCATGCCCACGCCGGGAGCAATGGCTCGGATTATGCGCATGGGCACGGTCATAGCGATCACGCTCACGATCAGCACCACGACGATCATTGCGGTCACGATCATTCCCATCATCACGGTCACTCCCATGCTCATGATCGCCGGGAGTAAAGGCGAAGGCGCGGAGACTGACCGAGGCGCGATCTCCGCGCAATCTGGCGGATTGAACGAAACCGCCGCGCTGTATCGCTTGATGACCTGGTTGTCGCCGTCGTTCCCTGTCGGCGCATTCTCGTATTCGAGCGGAATCGAATGGGCGGTCGAGGCAGGAGACATCAATAACGCCGCCACGCTCCAGGACTGGCTAGCGTCGATGCTGAGCGATGGTCCCGGTTTTTGTGACGGGATTTTTCTTAGCAACGCTCACCGCGCTGTATCGTCGGAGGACGAGGCGAATTTGCGCGAGGTTGCAGAGCTAGCCGCTGCGTTTGCACCAACCCGCGAACGCCACCTCGAGACGACGGCGCAAGGGCGCGCCTTCATGGAGATCTCACGTACGGCATGGACCAGCGAAAACCTTGAGCGGGTAATGGCGAATTTCAACCGCGCGATCGTGTATCCGGTGGCAGTCGGCATCGTCAGCGCAGCGCACGGCATTCAGCTGGTCCCGACGCTGCATGCGTTCCTTCATGCGCTGGTTTCGAACTGGATCTCGGCCGGCGCCAGACTGATTCCGCTCGGGCAGACCGACAGCCAGCGTGTGCTCGCGGCGCTGGAGCCGGTTGTTGTGACTACCGGCCAACGGGCGCTCGGCGCATCGCTCGATGATCTCGGAAGCGCAACCTTCCGTGCCGATCTTGCAAGCATGCGTCATGAAACGCAATATACCCGGCTGTTTCGATCATAAGTGGTGCCGTCCTGTTTCAGAGAGCAACTTCCGGTAAACCGGAATGCCGTGAAGTCATCAGAGAAGGTTTGATATGAGCAAGAGTTCGCATGGCCCGCTTCGCGTCGGGATTGGTGGCCCGGTCGGGTCGGGAAAGACCGCCCTGATGGACTTGCTCTGCAAGAGCATGCGCGAGCGTTACGACATCGCCGCGATCACCAACGATATCTACACCAAGTGGGACGCGGAATTCCTTGTGCGATCCGGATCGCTGACATCGGACCGGATCGCGGGTGTGGAGACCGGCGGCTGTCCCCATACCGCCATTCGCGAGGACGCTTCGATGAATCTTGCAGCCGTGGCGGATATGCGCGCAAAATTCCCGGGTCTCGACCTCGTATTGATCGAGTCCGGTGGCGACAATCTCGCGGCGACTTTTTCTCCGGAGCTCGCCGATCTGACAATCTATGTTATCGACGTCGCGGCGGGGGACAAGATTCCGTCGAAAGGCGGCCCCGGCATTACGCGGTCCGATCTTCTTGTCATCAACAAGATCGATCTTGCGCCATATGTCGGCGCTTCCCTGGAAAAGATGGACACCGACGCAAGACGGATGCGGGGCGATCGGCCGTTCGTCATGACCAATCTCAAGAAGAGCGATGGGCTCGGCAAAATCATCGGCTTTATCGAGACCAAAGGAGGGCTTGCAGCCTCCACCAAGGCGGGGGCGGTGTAGCCGGGTCGTGTTAAGGATGTCCTGGAGTTTGCCTGCCGGGCTGGAACCAGGCTGCCACGGGGCGATTGATATTCCTTGGGCATCGTCAGGGCGGGGCGTTGCTGTTAATATCAAGTGCCAGCCACAGTTGCGGATCGATGATTGCTCTCTCATTATTTAAGATAACCAGGTGGTCTTCGGTCTCCGGGCCGATCGGCCCGATTTTCGATGACGATTTCATTCTCCTGATTTTCGAGTAGACGAGTGGTTCGGCTTGGTTTCATCATCGGCTTCGTGGCGATCATCGGAGTTTTGCTCTCCGGCCTTGCGGCCTATCGTGCCCATGATCAGGAGTTGACGATCGACCGGATCGCCCTGTCGCGCGCGATCGATGTCAATGCCAGCCTCGTCCAGGACCGTCTCACCGAACGAGAATTGCTGGCGCGAGTCGCTTCGGGATTGTTCCGGTCGCCGGCCACGGTGCGGGCTAACATGCTCCAGCCACTGCGCGCTTCGATCTATGCTTTCAAGACCGATTTCGTCATCGCTGGGTGGGTCGCACGTCTTCAGCCAAACGATCTCCCGCAGGCTCGTGCAGGGTTGGCCGCCGCCGGATTTCTAAACCCGCAAATTCGGAGTTTTGACGACAAGCCGCGCGATCTGAGCTCGCTCGACAAGCCGATCGATGTGTTGATGGACGTTGAGCCACAAAATTCGGAAACGACCGCATTTCCGGGCCGCTCGCTTGATCGGGATCCGAGCTTGGGGCCGATGTTTGCCCGCGCGATGCAGACAAGAACATCGGTCGTGTCGGATCCGATCAATTTGCTGCGTCCCGACGGCCCGATCGGGCTGGTTCTCGCAGCGCCGGTTTTCCAGGAGGGGACCGAAACGCTGGCGGGTTTCGTGACATTTTCTTACAAGCTGGCGTCGTTGATGTTGACGAACGATGAGCTGTCATTGTTTTCCGTCGTTCTGAAAGATCCGCGGAATCCATCCTCGGAGTTTATCGCCGACGACCGCGGAGACGTGACGTCGCGTGTCAGGCAGCCGGATGACCCGGCCCCGCTGTTGCTCCGGACGGTTACCTTTGGCGGGCGAGACTGGTCGCTTGGCTATTATCCAAAAACAAATGCCGCTCAGCGGGCAGGAAGATTGGCCGCCGCGGTGGCCGCGATCGGTCTTGCCCTGACCAGCATTCTCTGCGGGCTGTTCGGATATGTTGCCTACAACAACTTGCGGCTGAGCCGGGAAATTCAGGTCCGTATCGGATTCGAGCGGCGCCTGACGGCTGTCATCGACGAACTCAATCACCGGGTTAAAAACATTCTCGCAGTGATTCAATCGATCGTCACACGGACGCTGCGGCATGGATCTGACATCGAAGTTGCACGCGAACTGCTGATTGGCCGGATCCATGCGATGTCGAACGTGGTGTCTTTACTGAGCGAGAGTCAGTGGCAGGGCGTCAAGCTGAAAGGGTTGTTCGAGGCACGCGCCATCCCTCACGCCGACCGTATCGCGGTCAACGGCCCCGATATCACCGTGAGCGCCCGCGCCGCGCAGAGCCTCTCGCTGTTGTTCTTCGAATTGGCATCGCACTCGGATGAGGGTTTGTCACTGGTCGGAAAACACCCGCACATCGTCGCCCATTGGGAGGTCAACGGCGAGGGCGCCGATGCGAATTTCCATTTTCGGTGGGAAGAATTCAATACCAGTTCCGCGACTCGTCGCGAGGATAGCGATTTTGGGATCATTCTGCTTGATCGGGTTGCGCCGGAAGCACTGGGCGGTCTCGCCAAACGGTATTTTACCGACGTCAGCTATGTCTACGAACTCACCGCTCCTATGGATACCGTCATCGATATGAGCGAGAGGGATCGCACGACGCAGATATCCGCGCCCTTGACGCCGGTGAAATAAACAAGGCGCCGCGTTACCGGCGCCCTGTTTTATTGAAACAATCCCAGCCGGGATTTGGATGCTGGCTAGCGGCCTCCGCCGATCACGGCACGAATCGTATCATCGGGTCCGAAGTCCTCGGCGCCATCGACATAGAGCAGAGCGCTCAACTTCGATCGCGCGCGATTGACGCGGCTTTTGATGGTGCCGACCGCGCAGCCGCAGATCGCCGCTGCGTCCTCGTAGGAGAACCCCGAAGCGCCCACAAGAATCAAGGCTTCGCGCTGATCCTGCGGCAACTTTTCAAGCGCTGCACGGAATTCCTCGAATTCCAGATGCGCATTCTGGCTCGGCTGCGATTTGAGGGTTTTCGCGTAGCTGCCATCGGCGTCTTCGACCTCCCGCCGGCGCTTGCGATAGTCCGAGCGAAACAGGTTGCGCAGGATCGTGAACAGCCACGCGGGAAGATTCGATCCGGGTTGAAACGAATCGATGTTGGCCAGCGCGCGGAGCAGGGTTTCCTGCACGAGATCGTCCGCACGATCGCCATTACCGCTTAGCGAAATCGCGAACGCGCGCAGATTGGGTACCGACGCCAGAATGTCGTCGCGCAGTGAATCTGTGAGAGGCATTAGTCCCTCCCGTCTTTTTTTGCATTGAAGTCGCCCGCGCTATTCATTTGGGGATCGCCGGCCTCCGATGCATCAAGCTTGCGGATCAAATCCGCGAACCGGTCTGGAACGCCCTGTCTCACGACGTCGTCGTACATGGCGCGCAGCTGATGTCCGATTCGGGACTGAATCTCAGCGTTGAGGCCGCCCTTGTTGGCTGGTGGCTTTGCATCTTTCATGACTTGTTCCACGCCTTCCCCACGTTTCAAGGTATTGAAAAATCGAGAAATTTCCCGATTTTCGCGCCGCCTTCATTCAAACCTTATGGAGCCTAATTCAAAGCTGGAAGGAAAGTTCCGGGCGCGGGGAACTTTTGTCATATTCAAGCGTAAACATATGCGACGACGGACTGGGGTCCTGTCACGCGATGCGTTGTCTCAAAAAGGATGGATGGGGATGTCCCGATCACAGGTTGTTGCTGAACACTTGCCGCTGTTGCGACGCTATGCCCGCGCGCTGACAGGAAACCAGGCGTCGGGGGATGCCTATGTCGGAGCGATGCTGGAAGCATTGCTTCAGGATGCAACGCTGCTCGACGAGCGACACGGAGCTCGAGCGGGGCTATTCCGGCTGTTTACCCAAATCTGGAATTCGGTTGCCATCAATGACGACACCGAAGTTGTGTCGATCTCCGCGCCGACGGAACGGCGATTGACGAATATCACGCCGCTGCCGCGTCAGGCGTTCCTGCTGTTGTCACTTGAAGGCTTCTCCGAGGAGGAAGTTGCATTTATCCTGCAAACCGATATTGCCGAGGTGCGTAATCTGAGCGGTGTTGCCGGTCGCGAGATGGCGGCGGAAATCGCAACCGACGTCCTGATCATTGAGGATGAAACTTTCATCGCGATGGATCTGGAAAGCCTTGTCAAGAATCTGGGACACCGCGTCATCGGCGTCGCGCGCACGCACGCTGATGCGATCGCACTGGCCAACACCAAGAAGCCCGGTCTTATTCTAGCGGATATCCAACTCGCGGATGGCAGTTCCGGACTGGATGCCGTCAACGAGCTTTTGCGCGTCTTCGAGGTGCCCGTTGTCTTCATTACTGCCTATCCTGAACGGTTCCTCACCGGCGAGCGGCCCGAGCCTGCGTTCCTGATCTCAAAGCCCTTCCAGCCGGCGATGGTGTCCGCCGTGGCCAGCCAGGCGCTGTTCTTTCAGCGTAATTCGCGCAACCGGGCGCCGCGTGCCGCCGCATCCTGATCGCGAGTAAGGCGACTGAAATTACAAAAGGCGGCACGGATCGAATCCGTGCCGCCTTTGATTTTGAGTCAAATGTAGCAGACAAAAAAGAAGGACGCGGCTGGCATCACCACAGCCGCGTCCCTCGTCGCCGGTCAATTGGGGCAGGGGGAAGACCGGCTGTCGAAATAACGCGGAACCTCGAAGGCTGTTCCGCTCGGGTCTATTTTTTTGACACGGTCATTGAACGATGTTTCCTGGACCGCGTTGTTGCGCAGACGTTCTCATCCACACCGCTGCTGGAGCGGGGTGCCGCCGGCAGGCGAGAGCAGGGAATGGGCGAGGCGCATCATGTCTCAGGTATCGACAGGAATTCTGGGTGGGCTCGCAGTCATACTGACGCTTGGCGCGGTGCAGTTGGCGTCCGGTCGCGATCTCGCTAAAGGTAACGATCTTGCCTCTTCGGCCGTCAATCGCTCCGTCAAATCGGATCGTGGCGACGTTCAATTACCGCGCGCGGAAGGCCGAACCGTCTCTGTCCGGCTGGAAGGTTTACCGGATACGTCAGTGCTGATCCGGATCCCAGGAAGCTATCGCCTTGAAGCACGTGATGGCGTCACGAAACCTGCAATCGGTGGAGCGCCGGTGCAGGCCAAACGAACGGTTGCGTGCGAACCAGTGGTGAGCGTTCTGACAGACGTGGCCAAACAGCTTCAGCCAGGGCGCTGCGTGACTTGACCCTCCTACTTCGGTATGGAAATCAGGTGTCGTCAGGTTCGTCGTTTGGCTCGTTACGACCCGCAAATAGACCGAGCGCCAAGCCCCCGACGGCCAGGATCGGAATCAGCTTCTTGACACCGATTGCGCGGACAACCTGGAGTCCCGCAGCCACGAGCATGGGATCCGCAAAAACAGTACGCGCTGTTGATTTCGCCACCTCCGCAGTCCGTTTCTTCACAGCGTTACGCCGGACTTCGTAGGTCACGACCGCAATCAGGGTGACCAGAAAGAAGATCGCAGCACCCGTCAGGCAGGCCTGGATCAGTCCATAATGTTGAAGGACGAATACAAACGCGGCTGCGCAAAGAAACATGATTGTCATAAAAGCAGCCACAACCGCGGCCCCGGCGAGCGAGGTGAGGCGTAAGGTATCGCCGGCGCTCACCTTGAAATCGTCAATCGCGCGCTGAAACATCAATGCCTCGCTGAAAACGGAAATAAAATAGCCTTTGGGAAGATCAGGCAGCGACGGCCGCAGGAAGCCTGCAGCCGCCAGATTGGTCGACCAAAATCACCGGCGCCAAGTCACGCCAATCAGAAATCCCAGCCCGATCGCAAGTCCTACCGTTGCGAGGGGGCGCTGCTGGATAGCGTCCTCGAGCGTCTCCTCCAGCGTGGCCGCGGCATTCTGCGCTGCATCAAGGGCAGCGTTACCACGTTCCGACACGTCGGAGACGACCGAGTCCACATTCTCCCGGGCCTGCTTGTACCCGCGGCGGGCCTGCTTTCTGGCCGTACCGGTAAATGTATTGAGCGCGTCGCTGATCTGATCGGTCAGTGTGGAGATGTCGTTTTTCACGGCTGATAAATCCTTTTCGAGACGTTCGTAGGTTGCTTTATCCGTCAGGTTCTTGATTGCGTCTTCGCCATCGCTGTTAGACATCCAAAGCTCCCGAAACTAAAGTGTGCGGCGTCAACGTGCGGCCGCGACGTAAGTTCCTGCGATGCAAGCATAAGCACCTATTCGTCAGGCAATTGAGGTGAATCGCTCGTTCTCATATGGTCCTTGACGATGAGCGCGACGATAAGAAGCGGCGACGAGAGAAAGCCGCCCATCGGTCCCCAAAGCCAAGTCCAGAACGCGAGTGCGATAAAAACCGCCAGCGCATTCAGCGATAGCCTTCGGCCGATGATTGTAGGCGTTACAAAATGGCCCTCGAGAAATGCCAAACCGGCGAACGCCAAAGGTGCAAGCAGTCCGGCGCCAAGCGTGGAAAACGAGATCACCCCGACGGCCGTCAGGATCACGAACATGGCGACGGGCCCGATGATCGGAAAGAAATTCAGGGTCGCGGCGAGCGCCCCAAGCCCGGCAGGATTCGGCATTCCAGTGACGGCGCAAATGATGCCGGTTGCGACGCCGACGCCGAGATTGATCATTGTGACCGTGAGCAGATACCCGCCGAGACTGGTCTCGATTTCGTTCAGGATCCGGAGGACTTGCAGCCGCGAACTCCGGTCCCCGAAGGTCATGATCAGCGCGCGCCGCAAATCACGCCAACTGGCGACGAACAGGATCAGAGTCGCAAGAAAGAGCAGGATTTCGGTGAGGGTCGGTGACAGGAATTCGATCGTCGGCTGAACCCAGTCGACCTTGGGCAGCTGGAACGGAGCGCTCGAAAGCGCGGCCGGCTCGCCGATCAGTCCCTGCACCTGATGCCAGAGCGCCAGCGGACGATCGAACAGGTGCAGCTTGTCGCGCAAAAGCGATGCAAGCTCGGGAACGCGCGTGCTCCACTCGATCAG
Organism: Pseudomonadota bacterium; assembly: GCA_041691515.1. Classification (GTDB taxonomy): domain Bacteria; phylum Pseudomonadota; class Alphaproteobacteria; order Rhizobiales; family Xanthobacteraceae; genus Nitrobacter. Next base: position 8,896 of record JBEPUM010000031.1, read on the forward strand.
TGGCGAGGTGATCAGCCCCACGATCAGGGCGACGACCGAACACGCTGCCGTCACGATCAGCACGGCAGAAACCGGCCGCGGCACGCGATGCCGCTCGAGAAAACCCGCCGCGGGCGACAGCATCGTGCCGACCACGAATGCCATGACGATCGGCAGAAAGAACGCCTTTGCAACATAGAGGACCGCTGTCATGCAGATCACCAGCAGCGTCACCAGGGTAAACGCCACCACATCTCCGCGCTCAATGCGGAGGGTTCGTTCATCCCTGCTGTCAGAAGCCGGGCTGGATCTCGCTTCTTCAACGGGAAGCGCGCGCAATTGGGCTACCTCTGGGCTGGCGGGTTATTGCTGCGGGTCTGAACTGTGCGGCTTGTTAGAGCCGGCCAAGCAAAAGCAGCACGATGACGACGACTAGTACCGTTCCGACAATTCCAGACGGCCCGTAGCCCCATGAGGTGCTGTAGCCCCATCTTGGAAGCGCGCCGAAAAGCGCAAGAATGAGAACGATGAGGAGTATGGTGCCGAGCATGGACGCAATCCTCCCAATGCCTACCGGCTCGTTGGAGCCGGTAATCGAAGCCTGACCCTATAATTCCCCTCATTTCGAAAAGTTCCATCGCGGGTTTGTGAAGTCGGGCGCGGTTGACACGATCAATTTCGTTCGAGTCCGCAAGGAACGTAAACGCCCCTACCGTGTTTGTTGTGGCAGTCGCCATCACCGCGACGATAACCACGGGGCAAGCCATGGCATTCAAATCAAATTACGTCCGATCTGCGCAGGCACTGGTATTTGCTGCTTCAGCGGCAATCGCTGTATCGGCATTTGCAGATGGCGCGTCAGCGCAGGCTTTGAGCTATGCGCCGCAATCATCGGGTTTGTTTTCGACAGATGATGTCATGGCCAATCCACCTGCGCAGCCCGGGATCGTCGAAGACGATAGCGCCGACTCTTCAAGTGTCCTGCCGGAGCGCCTGCGCCGTGCGGTCGTGGCCTATAACTCGCACGAAGCGCCGGGCACCGTCATCATCGATACCGGACATACGACGCTCTATTACGTGCTGGAAGATAATCGCGCCATTCGTTACGGCGTCGGCGTCGGTCGTCAGGGATTCACCTGGTCCGGCGTGCAAACGATCTCGCGCAAGGCGGAGTGGCCGGACTGGCATCCGCCGGTAGAGATGATCGCGCGTCAGCCCTATCTGCCGCGGTTCATGGCGGGCGGTCCCGGCAATCCGCTCGGCGCACGAGCGATGTACCTGGGTTCGAGCGAATATCGCATTCACGGTACCAACGACCCCACCACGATCGGCAAGTTCGTTTCGAGCGGTTGCATTCGCCTGACCAACGAAGACGTCGAGGACTTGTTTAGCCGGGTAAATGTCGGAGCCAAGGTCATCGTGCTGCCCAAGAACGGGACGCAGCGCTTCGAGGCAAGCAACAAGCGCCCCGGCGCCACGGCATCTCGCAACCCTGAGCCGACCTCGCATACCGCGACAGCGACGCGTGCGCCGGAGCGGCAAGCCATGAACCTTGCGACATCGGCCGCTTATTAGCTTTAACGCTCCTATCTCTGGAGGACGCCATGACAACATTCGGCAGGTCTTTCGCCTTCAATGCAGTTGTGGCCGTGACATGCCTTGGCGCAACATGCCTCGGCGCGCGCGATGCGCATGCCAATGATTTCTTTTCAAGTCTGTTTGGCGCGTTCTTGGGACATGCGCCGGCTTCGCAGCCGCTGTCCTATGTACCTGATGGTGGATTGCAAGATGCGCAGCGCCCACAGCGCTCGGCTTCTTCCGGCGCTCGGCAGGCCTTTTGTGTCCGGACCTGCGACGGCCGCTACTTCCCGATCCAGGCGGGCAACGGCGAGAGCCGCGCGGCGTCATGCAACAGCTTCTGCCCGGCCAGCGAAACCAAGGTTTTCTACGGATCAAACATCGATCGTGCGTCGAGTGAAGGTGGCAAACAGTATTCCGAGCTGCCGAATGCCTTCAAGTATCGCAGCGAGATCGTGTCCGGCTGTACCTGCAACGGCAAGAATCCGTTCGGCCTGGCCAAAGTCGACATCCGTGACGATCCGACGATTCGCAAGGGTGATCTCGTGGCCGGCGCGGATGGGTTGATGGTAGCCGGGCACAGCGCCGACAAGCGCGGCGCGTCGCTCAATCTGTCGCCTGCGCCCGCGGCAATCCAGTCCCGTTTCGAACGCGTTCCTGTCGTGGCGTCGGATTGACCTTGTCCGCACGGCGATATTCACCAGAGGCAAGTCTTTATGTTCCCATACGGGAACCTGGTGGATAGATATGCGTTGATGTGTGCTGCCGAATACGAGGCTCCATTTAACGAAGCGGGGGAATTCAGATGCTCATCAGTATCCTGATTACATTTCTTGTCGTTATTCTTGTGCTGTACTTAATCAACATGTTGCCGCTCGACGGCCGCGCCAAGCAGATCGCTCGCGTCGTCGTCATCGTCATCGGTATTATCTCACTGCTGAAATATCTCGCAGTTTTCTGACGTCAGTGGTTGATCGCAACAAAAAGCCCCGGCAATTGCCGGGGCTTTTTCAGTTGCACAGGCGCGGCTATCAACCAGCCGCCTTGGCCTCGCGCCGCCGCTCGGTCAGGATGTATTCGGTATAACCGTTGGGCTGTTCGCGGCCCTTGAACACGAGGTCGCAAGCGGCCTTGAAGGCGACGCCGTCGAATTTCGGCGCCATCGGCTTATAAATCGCGTCGCCGGCGTTCTGTTTGTCGACGACGACAGCCATGCGCTTCAGGGATTCCATCACCTGATCCTTGGTGATGACGCCTTGATGCAGCCAGTTCGCCAGATGCTGGCTGGAAATGCGCAGCGTGGCGCGATCTTCCATCAGGCCGACGTCGTGGATGTCAGGCACTTTCGAGCAGCCGACGCCCTGATCGATCCAGCGCACCACGTAACCCAAAATACCCTGGCAATTGTTGTCGATCTCCTGCTTCACATCGTCGGGTGCCCAGTTCGACTGCGACACCGGAACGGTGAGAATGTCCGACAGCTTTGCGCGCTGTCCGCCGGCCTTCAATTCCTGCTGGCGCTTGTGCACATCCACTTGATGGTAGTGCAGCGCGTGCAGGGTCGCGGCGGTCGGCGAGGGCACCCACGCGGTGGTGGCGCCGGCCTGCGGGTGGCCGATCTTCTGCGACAGCATGTCCGCCATCTTGTCCGGCGCCGCCCACATGCCTTTGCCGATCTGGGCGTGACCGGGCAGGCTGTCGATCAGGCCCATGTCGACATTCCAGTCCTCGTAGGCCTTGATCCAGGGTTGTGCCTTCATGTCGTTCTTCCGGATCATCGGACCCGCTTCCATCGACGTGTGGATTTCGTCGCCGGTGCGATCCAGGAAGCCGGTGTTGATGAAGCAGATGCGCTTCGAGGCTGCCTGAATGCAGGCCTTGAGATTGACGGTGGTGCGCCGCTCTTCATCCATGATGCCGACCTTCATCGTATCAGCCGGAAGCCCAAGCATCTTCTCGACGCGGCCGAACAACTCGCAGGTCAGCGCGACTTCGTCCGGGCCATGCATCTTCGGCTTGACGATATAAACCGAACCGGTGCGGCTGTTGGGCGTCTTCGAGTGCCCCTTCAGGTCGTGCATCGCAAGCAGGCCCGACACTGCCGCATCGAGCAGCCCTTCCGGAATTTCGGCACCCTTCTCGTCGAGAACGGCATCGGTGAACATGTGATGGCCGACGTTGCGCATCAGCAGCAGGCTGCGCCCGTGCAGCTTGATTTCCTTGCCGTCCGGCGCCTTGTAGACGCGGTCGGCATTGAGCGCGCGGGTGACGGTCTTGCCGCCCTTGTCGAAGGTGTCTTTCAGCGTGCCGTTCATCAGGCCGAGCGTATTGCGATAGACCAGGACCTTGTCGTCGGCATCGACGGTGGCGACGCTGTCCTCCATGTCGAGAATGGTGCTGACGGCCGACTCCATGATCATATCTGCCACACCGGCCGCATCGTCCTTGCCGATGGCGTGAGAACGATCGATTTTGACCTCGATGTGCATGCCATGGTTGACCAGCAGGATGGCCGTCGGGGTTGCAGGATCGCCTTGATAACCGGCGAACTGCGATTCCGATCTCAGGCCGGTGGCGTTGCCGCTCTTGAGTTTCGCCGACAAATGACCTGACAGGACACTGTAGGCGGTCACGTCGCTGTGGCTGCCGGCCGCGAGTGGTGCGGCAGAATCGAGGAACGCCTTGGCTTTTGCGATCACCTTGTCGCCGCGCGCCTTGTTGTACCCCTTGCCGCTTTCGCTGGCCTCGTGCGGAACCGCGTCGGTGCCGTAGAAGGCGTCGTAGAGGCTGCCCCAGCGTGCATTGGCAGCATTCAGCGCATAGCGTGCATTGGTCAGCGGTACCACGAGTTGCGGTCCGCAGATCTTTCCGATCTCTTCATCCACATTGGCGGTCTCGACCGCGTGGATCGCGGGTTCGGGCCGAAGGTAACCGATCTCGCGCAGAAACGCCGTGTAAGCATTCATGTCGAACGGCTTGCCCTTGTTGGCGCGATGCCAGCCGTCGATCTTGGCCTGCAAGGTGTCGCGCACCGTGAGCAACTCGCGATTTTTAGGCCCGAGATCGCGGATGATGTCGGCAAATCCAGCCCAAAAAGCATCCGGCGAAATGCCGGTTTGCGGCGTGGCTTCCTTGGCAATAAAATCGAACAGAACAGGCGCGATCTTCAGTCCGTGGGCGTCAATTCGAGTCATGTCAGGATTTCTCACGAGAAACGGCTGTTATGCGCCGTTTTCAGGGGTAAAGGGGCGGATGGCCGCAAAATACGGCGCTCAAGGCGCCCTTTTAGCGCCAAAGCTGGCTCTATGAGAAGGGCCTTCGCGCCGTTTTGAATTGGCGCAAATAGGCCTAACCGCCGCACCGCGGCCTGATCGCCAGCGGTCTCTGTTCAGGTCGCGCAAGACGCCATGCGCTCAGATATTGGCGGCGAGGTCGGTCAGTTCGTCAAACAAAATGCCGGTCCTGATCAGCATCTGTTCGATCTCATCGCTGGCATCGCCGACGGAGCCCGACGACGTATCGATCGTCAGCTCCACAGACTCAGGAGGCTGATAGTCGTTTCCGATGCCGGTGAAGCCATGCAGCACGCCCGCGCGCGCCTTGGCGTAATGCCCTTTGGGGTCGCGGCTCTCGCAGACTTCGGCCGGCGTGGCGACGTAGATTTCACGGAACGCGGTATCGGCGATGCGCCGCGCCGCGGCACGATCCTCGCGCGACGGCGAGACCGCGGCGACGATCGCCACGTGGCCGTTGCGCGCGAGATGCGTTGCGACCTCCGCGAGCCGGCGGATATTTTCGGCGCGATCGGTCGCGGAGAATCCGAGATCGCCGTTGAGCCCGGCGCGCAGGGTGTCGCCGTCGAGCAGAATGGGCGAACCGCCGTTGCTGAACAGCTTGCGTTCGAGCGCACGGGCCAGAGTGGATTTGCCCGAGCCGGGTAATCCGGTCAGCCAGATCACCGCGCCGTTGTGGCGATAGCGGGCGGATCGCTCGTCCGGCCGGAGCGCGGATTCGACAGGCACGATGTCGACGGGGATTGCGCGCTGCCCCGCGTCGACGCTGAGAACGAGACCGCCGCCGGCGATGCGGCCGTTGACCTCGATCACAAGGCGGCCGGTGCGCGGATTGTCGACGTAGGGATCCGCGGCGAGCGGCTGCGCGAGCGAGATGTCGATTTCACCGACGTGATTGCGTGCAATCGCCTTGGTCTCGGTACTCGAGAGTTCGCCGGGATCGACGGCCTTCTCGATGGCCACGACGACGGCGCGTGTTTCCTTGTTGCCGAGCCGCAGCAGAATGGACGCGCCGGCCGCAAGCGGCGTGTCGTGCAGCCAGAAAATCCGCGCCCGAATCCGTCGCGTATCGCGCGGCGCCGATCCCACATGAGCGATGACGTCGCCGCGTTCGAGGAACAACTCGCGATCGAGCGTGATGCCGACCGATCGCCCCGCGCCCTGGGTGCCGGACGCCGGCGCGGTTGGCCAGCCTTCGACGCTGCGGATTTTTGCAATCTTGCCGGCGGGCATGATCACGATTTCGTCGCCGGCACTCAGATTTCCGGATTCGATCCGCCCCGCGACGATGCGCCGGTCGTCGAATTTATAGATCGCCTGCACCGGCAGCCGCAGCGCCAGTTCATCAAGCGCACGTGCCGGTTCGAGTGCGTCGAGGGCTTCGACCACGGTCGGGCCGCTGTACCAGTTGATTTTCGCGGTTCGTTCGGCCACGCCGTCGCCATCGCGGGCCGAGATCGGAATCACTGCGGTTGGTGCAACACCAAGGCCGGTCAGGTGCGCAGAAATCTCGTCGCGGATGGCGTTGAAGCGCGCCTCGCTGAAGTCGACGCGGTCCATCTTGTTGACCACCACGGCGACCTGTTTGACGCCGAGCAGATGCAGCAGGTAGCCGTGCCGCCGGGTCTGGTCGCGTACGCCTTCCAGCGCATCGATGATTAGCACCGCGGCATCGGCCTGCGACGCGCCGGTGATCATGTTGCGGAGGAATTCAGCGTGGCCGGGCGCGTCGATCAGCACCACGTCGCGCGAGCGGGTGCGGAATCGGATTTGCGTGGTGTCGATGGTGATGCCCTGATCGCGCTCGGTCTGCAGCGCGTCCAGCAGGAACGACCACTCGAACGGCATTCCGCGCCGCGCGCTGACCGCCTTCAGCATTTCCAGCTTGCCGTCGGGCAGGCTGCCGGTTTCATGCAGCAGCCGTCCGACCAGCGTGGACTTGCCGTGATCGACATGGCCGACGATGACGATGCGGACCTGGGGGCGAGTAGTGCCGTTCGGCGTCGTGAGGGCGGCGTTCGACGCAATGTTGGGGACGATCATATTCATCGGAGCGCTCGATTTCGATTCAGGTCAGAGATAGCCGGCAACGCGAAGCCGCTCGAAGGCGTCCTCGGTTTCATGGTCGAGCGCGCGCCCGGCGCGTTCGGGGATTTTTGTGCCGTCGAGTTCGATCAGGATTTCGTCGATGTTCGACGCGGTCGACGCGACGGGGAAGGTGATGTCCGAATCGCCCAGCGAGCGATAGCGCTTGCCGTCCTTGGCGAGATACAGCGGAATGATCGGGATGTTCTCGCGCTTGGAGTAGGCCCAGATATCCGCTTCCGTCCAATGCAGGATTGGGTGGATGCGCAAGTGTGCGCCCGGCGGCGGCGAAGCATTGAACTGGTCCCAGAACTCCGGCGGCTGATCGCGCACGTCCCATCCGCCTTCGGTGCCACGCGGCGAAAACACCCGCTCCTTGGCGCGGGTCGCTTCCTCGTCGCGGCGAATGCCGGCGATCAATCCGTCGAACCCGTATTTGTTCAGCGCGAGTTTCAATCCTTCGGTCTTGCGCGCCGCGGAGCGCGCGGCCGGCGGCAAGGTCGGATCAACAGACTCGATCGGCGGGCAGTAATCGACCTTGAGATCGAGGTCCCATTCCTTGGCGTAGCGTTCGCGGAACGCGTACATCTCCGGAAACTTCTTCTCGGTATCGACGTGAAGCGCCGGAAACGGCACCCGGCCGAAGAAGGCCTTGCGCGCCAGCCAGATCATCACGTTGGAATCTTTGCCGAGTGACCACAGCAGCGCGAGCTTCTTCAGACGGGCGAAGGCTTCCCGGAAGATGTAGATGCTCTGGGCTTCCAGAGCGTCGAGATGGTCCATTTCAGGCTGCATGGCCTGCTCCTTGCTTGGTGCGCGGGTGGCGGCCGGGCCGCCGACCGGCGAGGTCGGCGGCTGCCCGGATTGCGAATTCTGGAGGTTGAGAAGATGCATCTCTTGCGCTTGCTGTTTCGAAGGAGAAAATTCTATACATTCACCGCCACACAGAAGAAATAATTTTCTCTTTAGCGGCCTTGCAAGATACATAAATAGAAAATAATTTCAGTCAACCCCGGAAACGGGGAGCGGAGTGCTCCATGAAATTCCTCCCGATCTTTCTCGATCTGCACGCTGGTCCGATCCTTGTGGTCGGAGCGGGCGATCTGGTTCGGGCCAAACTGCGCCTATTGCTCGCTGCGCAAGCGCGCGTGCGGTGGCACGCGACCGACGGGGACTATGACGTTGCCGGACTTGCGTCCGCGGATGCTGCGCGAATCGAGCGCGTCACGGGTGATCCGCTTAGTGCCGACCTGAGCGGCGTCATCGCGGTGCTCTCAGCCGGTGCCGGCGAGACTGGCATCGCAGTGGCTGCGCGCGCACGCGCCGCAGGTCTGCCCGTCAATGTGATGGACGATCTCCAGCATTCGACGTTCATTTTTCCGGCCATCGTCGATCGCGGCGATGTGGTGGTCGCGGTTGGCACCGGTGGGTCGTCGCCTGTCGTCGCGCGGCGCGTGCGTGAACGCATCGAAGCTGTCCTGCCGTCGCGGATCGGCGATCTCGCTGGTTTTATCGGCCGCTGGCGCAAGAGCATTCACACGCGCATTCCTGAGTTTCTATTGCGCCGCCGGTTCTGGGAGCGCGTCGTCGATGGTCCGATCGGAGCGTCGGTTCTCGCCGGCCGTCTCGATGATGCCGAAGACGCGTTGAAAGCGATTGCCAATCCCGCAGCCTACGCGGGCGCAACTGCTCCCGGCACTGTCGAAGGCCGGGTCACGTTGGTGGGTGCCGGCCCGGGCGATCCGGATTTGCTCACCGTGAAGGCGCTGCGCGCGCTACAGGACGCCGACATTGTATTCTATGACGAGCTGGTCACGCCCGAAATTCTTGATCGCGCTCGCCGCGATGCCGCGCGCGTGCCGGTAGGCCGCCGGGTCGGCAAGCCTGGCATCGGGCAGGACGCCATCCATCGCCTGCTGATCGATGCGGCGAAGTTAGGGCAACGCGCCGTTCGCCTCAAGGGCGGCGATCCCTTCATTTTCGGCCGCGGCGGCGAAGAAATCGAGGCGTTGCGCGATGCAGGTGTGGCTTATTCGGTCATTCCCGGAATCACGGCCGGACTTGGTGCGGCCGCCGAATCCGAAGTGCCGTTGACGTTTCGGCATGAAGCGCTGCGCATCACTTTCCTCACGGCGCACAAGGCGCGCGATGCAGAGACCGTGGATTGGTCTGGTTTGACCGATCAGAAGATGACCGTCGTTGTCTACATGGGAATCACGGCCGCCGAGGCGATCCGCTCCGGGCTGCTAGCGGCGGGACGATCGCCGGAGACGCCGGTCGGCGTGTTCGCGCGCGCGACCCGCCCCGACGCCAAATCCGTCGTCGGCACGCTCGATCATTTGCCGGCGCTGGTTCGCCAGATCGAGGGCGGTCCCGCGATCCTCGTGATCGGCGATGTCGTCTCGCACTCGGCGCCGTGGCGCAACTCCAACTTCACTCAACTGATCTCCGAATTACAGGTGGCTGCAGAATGACGTCTCCGCTCGAACAGAAAAAAATAAAAATCGCCGGGCCATCCGTTGTCACCGCCAACCGGACCTGGGACGGCGCGGTCGTCTATCGCACCGCACAAGGCTGGTCCGATAACTTGTCAGAGGCAGCGGTCGTCCGCACGGCGGATACAGCACGGGCGCTGCTGACCGAAGCAGCAGCGGACGATGTCGGTGCGGTCGGCTCCTACATCGCGCCGGTCGCGGTCAACGACGCCGGCCAGATCGAGCCGGGAAATCTGCGCGAGCAGATCCGCCTCGACGGCGTCACGATCCCGCTGCTGCCGGTCCCGGCATAAAGGTCTTACCGTCATGTATGCTTATGATGAAATCGATCGCACGCTGCTCAGCGAGCGTGTCTCCGAATTCCGCGATCAGGTGAAGCGCCGTCTCTCCGGCGAACTCACCGAAGACGAATTCAAGATGCTGCGCTTGCAGAACGGCGTCTATCTGCAGTTGCACGCCTACATGTTCCGCGTCGCCATTCCCTACGGCACACTGTCGTCGGACCAATTGCGCCGGCTCGCACATGTTGCCCGGACATACGACCGCGGCTATGGACATTTCACGACGCGGCAGAATATCCAGTTCAACTGGATCAAGCTCGCCGAGTTGCCTGACGCGCTTGCCGACCTTGCGAAGGTCGGCATCCATTCCATGCAGACCAGCGGCAACAACACCCGCAACGTGACGTCAGACCAGTGGGCGGGCGTGGTACCGGGGGAAATCGAGGATCCGCGCATCTGGTCGGAAATCCTGCGCCAGTATACGACGCTGCATCCGGAATTCTCGTTTCTGCCGCGCAAGTTCAAATTCGCGATCACCGCCTCCAAGCACGACCGTGCGGCCATCAAGATTCACGATGTCGGATTAAGGCTGCACAAGAACGACAACGGCGAGACCGGCTTCGAGGTGATGGTCGGCGGCGGCCTCGGGCGTACGCCGTTCCTTGCCAAGACCATCCGTCATTTCGTGCACGGTCATGACCTTCTGAGCTATGTCGAGGCGATTCTGCGCGTCTATAACCGTTACGGCCGCCGCGATAACATCTACAAGGCCCGCATCAAGATTCTCGTCCACGAACTCGGTGCCGACAAGTTCGCGCAGGAGGTCGAGGAGGAGTGGCGGCAGATGGACAAGAGCGTTCTGACGCTGACTGATGCCGACATCGAAAACATCCGCGCGCGTTTCAGCTATCCAGCATACGAAAATCTTCCGCATATGCCGGATGAATTGAAGGCAGCGGCGCATGATGCGCGTTTCGAAGCGTGGCGGAAGAATTCCGTGGCGCCGCACAAGGTGCCGGGTTACGCCATTGTCACACTATCGCTGAAGCCGATCGGCATGCCTCCGGGCGACGCGACCGCCGAGCAGATGGATGCGATTGCCAATCTGGCCGACCGTTATTCCTTCGGCGAGATCCGCGTGGGCCATGAGCAGAATCTGGCGCTTCCGCATGTTGCCAAGCGCGATCTGCCGGTGCTCTGGCGCGAATTGGACAAGATCGGTGTCGCGACGCCGAACGTCAATCTGGTCACCGATATCATCGCTTGCCCTGGCCTCGACTATTGTTCGCTGGCCAATACGCGATCGATTCCGATCGCCCAGGAGTTGACGCGGCGCTTTGCCAATCATGAGACCGCCAACCTGATTGGCCGGCTGCACATCAATATCTCCGGCTGCATCAATGCTTGCGGCCATCATCACGTCGGCCATATCGGCATTCTCGGTGTGGAGAAGAACGGCGAGGAGTTTTATCAGATCACCATTGGTGGCCGGGCGGACGAGAATGCCGAACTCGGCAACCTGATCGGGCCCTCCGTGCCATACGGCGACGTCGCCGACGTGGTGGAGGATATCGTCGAGGCCTATCTCGCATTACGCGAAGGGCCCGAAGAACTGTTCATCGACGCCGTCAAGCGTCTGGGTGTCGAACCATTTCGGGAGCGTGTCTATGCCACTCGTTAAACATGGAAAAATCAGCGCCGACGATTTCGCGCGCATCGCGGATGATGCGGTAATTCCTGCCGAGGGCGATGTTCTGATGCCGCTCACGCGATTTCTTGAAGATGCCGAGGCTCTCTTGAAGCGTCGTGGCAAGGTCGGCGTGATTGTGCCCAATAACCGCGATCTCGATGATCTCGAGCCGTATTTCGACAGGCTCGCGATCGTTGCACTGGTGTTTCCGTCATTCCGCGACGGCCGCGCCTACAGCCAGGCCCGACTGCTGCGCGAGCGCTATGGGTATGACGGCGAGCTGCGCGCGACCGGGCAGGTGCTGCGCGACCAGTTCGTCTTCATGACGCGCGCCGGCTTTGATGCGTTCGAGGTGAAAAAGGACAGCGATGCCCATGCTTTCGCGGAGACCATCGCGCGTTACACGGTGTTTTATCAGCCCACAGGTGATGGACGCCCGATAGCGTTGCGCCAGCGGCTGCTGATGCCGCGCGTGGCGGCTCGCCTGCGGTAAGCGTCATGGGACAACCGGCATCAATCGTTGCGGTTACCACGCTGCCTCCAGCGGCTTCGCTGAACGATGCGCTGCGCGAGGCGTCCCCCGCCGAGGTGATCGCGGCGGCCCTGCGCGCTGTCGGCCGCGACAAGCTGGCGCTGGTGTCGTCGTTCGGCACCGAGTCGGCGGCGCTGCTCAAGGTCATGGCCGATGTCGATCCGGCGATTCCCGTTATATTCCTCGACACCGGATGGTTGTTCGAGGAAACGCTGGCCTATCGCGATACTCTAATCACTGTGCTGGGTCTGAAGGATGTTCGCTCCATCCAGCCCGCCGAAGAAACGCTGAAGCGTGACGATCCCGATCGTGAGCTGTGGTTTTCCGATCCGGATGCCTGCTGCCGGATTCGAAAAGTAGAACCGCTGGCGCGCGCACTCGATTCATTCGATGCTTGGATTAACGGCCGCAAGCGTTTTCAGGGCGGCCTTCGCGCCGATATTCCGACCGTTGAGGACGACGGCGCGCGCCTGAAGTTCAATCCGTTCGCCAATGTTACGCCGCAGGAGATCGCGGCCATCTATGCATCCGCGAAGTTGCCGCCGCACCCTTTGGCAGCCTCCGGATTTCTCTCGGTCGGATGCATGCCGTGCACGAGCCGCGCCGCGTCGAATGAAGATGCGCGCGCCGGCCGCTGGCGCGGCAGAGGCAAGACGGAATGCGGCATCCACACCATGAAGGTTTCGTAGTGCCCTGGTTGAGAAGTTAGCTTGACAGACTCGCAGAGAAAATTAGCGAACTTCTGAATAGCCACACTAGAACAACGACGCTGCATCTTCTCAAACATTGAAAAGCGGTTTCGTTGACTTCGCACCGCCAGTTCAACAGTTTCGTTCGTACGCTTTCGACAACAATCACGTTGCCAAATCGTATGGAGACTAAAATGCTTCGCCGCTTTATCGCAGTTGCCGCCGCGCTGATCTGGGCGACATCGGCTTTTGCAGCCGACGTGTCGCTGCTCAATGTGTCCTACGACCCGACACGTGAGCTTTATGTCGATTTCAACAAGGCATTCGCCGCTGCCTACCAGAAGGAAACCGGCAAGAGTGTCGAGATCAAGCAGTCGCACGGCGGTTCGGGTTCGCAGGCGCGCGCTGTGATCGACGGCCTCCAGGCCGACGTCGTCACGCTCGCGCTTGCGTATGACATCGATGCGATCGCTGCGAAGGGCCTGATCAAGGCCGATTGGCAGAAGCGATTGGCGCTCAATTCGTCGCCCTATACCTCGACCATCGTGTTTCTGGTTCGCAAAGGCAATCCCAAGGGCATCAAGGACTGGGACGATCTGATCAAGCCCGGCGTCGCGGTCATCACGCCGAACCCGAAAACCTCCGGCGGCGCACGCTGGAATTATCTTGCCGCGTGGGGCTATGCCTTGAAGAAATACGGCTCCGCGGACAAAGCGAAGCAATTCGTGGCGGATCTCTACAAGAACGTTCCGGTGCTCGATACCGGTGCACGAGGCGCGACGGTCACCTTTGTCGAACGCGGCGTTGGCGACGTGCTGCTGGCGTGGGAAAACGAAGCCTTTCTGGCACAAAAGGAATTCGGCAAGGACAAGTTCGAGATCGTCGCGCCGCCGCTGTCGATTCTCGCGGAGCCGCCGGTCGCCGTTGTCGACCGCGTTGCCGATAAGAAAGGCACTCGTGCCGTCGCGGAAGCCTACCTGAAATATTGGTATACCAAGGAAGGTCAGGAAATTGCCGCGAAGAATTCCTATCGTCCGCGCGATGCGGAGATCGCGAAGAAATATGAGAAGTCATTCGCAAAAGTTGAATTATTTACGATTGACGACGTGTTCGGCGGCTGGGCCAAGGCCCAGAAGGAACACTTCAGCGAAGGCGGCGTTTTTGACCAGATCTACAAGAACTGATGTCGCAGCAAGCTAGTGGAGCGAATTTGACATTCGCTATCTACATCGTGGCGAGTCCGGGAAGCGAATGTCAAATTCAAAGCTCCACTAGAAGCCCATGTTTTCTAGTGATCCTTTGATTCTAACATTTGCGCGAGCATCTGCTGGAACGGGACGCAAATGTTAGAATCGGATCACTATCGCGAGGGCATTGTGAACGGGGCGGGACGACGAAACACGCTGCCGGGGTTCGGCCTCACCATGGGGCTGACGCTGACATGGCTTTCGATCATCGTCCTGATCCCGCTCGCCTGCCTGTTCCTGAAGACGACGGAGCTCGGCCTCGATCAATTCTGGAGCATCGTCAGCAGCCGCCGGACGCTGAACGCCCTGAGGATTTCATTCGGGCTTGCGTTTTGTGCAGCCCTCGTCAATCTCGTCATGGGCATGGTGATCGTCTGGGCGCTGGTCCGTTATCGCTTTCCGGGCCGCAGGCTGTTCGACGCCATCGTCGATATTCCTTTCGCGCTACCGACCGCGGTGGCCGGTATCGCGCTCACCTCGCTGTTCGCGCAGAAGGGGTGGCTCGGCGCGCCGCTGGCCGAACTCGGCATCAAGGTGGCGTTCACGCCGCTCGGCATTTTCATTGCGATGATCTTCATCGGAATTCCCTTCGTGGTGCGCACGGTGCAACCGGTGCTGATCGATCTCGATTCCGAGATCGAGGAAGCCGCGGCCAGTCTCGGCGCCAATCGCTGGCATATCGTCTCGAAGGTCATCCTGCCGAGCCTCACTCCGGCGATGCTGACAGGATTCGCGTTGGCGTTTGCCCGCGCCGTCGGCGAGTACGGGTCGGTTATTTTTATCGCCGGCAATCTGCCGAATGTGTCAGAGATCGCACCGCTGCTGATCGTCATTCGCTTGTCGGAGTTTCGCTATGCCGATGCGACGGCGATTGCCGTCGTCATGCTCGTCGCCGCATTCCTGATCATTTTTGCCGTCAACCGCATGCAACGGTGGACGCAAACTCGCATTACTGCGCATTGAGGGCGTCGACATGACCATGGAGTCGGCCTTGCCGCGCTACACTGCCGCCAATCCGCGGCAAGAACCCGCCGCGCGATTGGCGCGGCGTGATCCGCGTACCGAGCCGGGTCCAGTCCGTTGGATCATCATCGGACTCGCGATCTCGTTTCTCGGGATCTTTGTCGTGCTGCCGCTCGTGATGGTGTTTGCGCAAGCCTTCGGCAAGGGCATCGGGGCTTATCTGTCGGCGCTCGCGGACCCGGAAGCGTGGTCCGCGATCCGGCTGACGCTCTACGTCGCCGCGATTTCGGTCACGCTCAACCTCGTGTTTGGGCTAATTGCCGCGTGGGCGATTGCAAAATTCGAATTTCGCGGCAAGACATTTCTGATTTCCCTGATCGACCTGCCGTTTTCGGTCAGCCCTGTCATCGCCGGTCTCGTCTTTGTGCTGCTGTTTGGCATGCAGGGCTATTTCGGGCCCTGGTTGCAGGCGCACGGCGTTCAAGTGCTGTTCGCAATTCCGGGAATTACCTTGGCGACGGTGTTCGTGACATTTCCGTTTGTTGCGCGTGCGCTGATCCCGCTGATGCAGGAGCAGGGCACCCAGGAAGAAGAGGCAGCGCTTTCGCTCGGCGCGTCCGGCTTGCAGACGTTCTTCCGCGTCACGCTGCCTAACATCAAATGGGGACTGCTCTATGGCGTGTTGTTGTGCAACGCGCGGGCGATGGGCGAGTTCGGCGCGGTGTCTGTGGTATCGGGGCATATTCGTGGCGAGACCAACACGATGCCGCTGCTCGTGGAAATTCTCTACAACGAATACCAGTTCGTGCCGGCGTTCGCGGTTGCATCGCTGCTGGCGATGCTGGCGCTGGTGACCCTTGTCATCAAGACACTGCTTGAACGCCGCCTGGATGAGGGACAAAGCACGTGACGATTGAAGTCAGGAATCTGATCAAGCGGTTCGGCGCCTTCGCGGCGCTCGACGATGTCGATCTGAAAGTCGGCAAGGGAGAGCTGGTGGCGCTGCTTGGGCCATCTGGATCGGGCAAGACCACGCTGCTGCGCATTATCGCAGGGCTAGACTGGCCGGATGCCGGTGAAGTCTCGTTCGACGGCGAGAACGCGCTGGCGCGCGCCGCCGGCGAGCGGAATGTCGGATTCGTTTTCCAGCATTACGCGCTGTTCCGCCACATGACGGTGTTCGAGAACGTCGCGTTCGGCTTGCGGGTGCAACCCCGCGCCGTTCGCAAGGATGAAGCCGGCATCCGCGCGCGGGTCAAGGAGTTGCTTGATCTCGTCCAACTCGACTGGCTGTCCGGCCGCTATCCGGCTCAACTCTCCGGCGGTCAACGTCAGCGCGTTGCGCTGGCGCGCGCGCTTGCGATCGAGCCGCGCATTCTGCTGCTCGACGAACCGTTCGGCGCGCTCGATGCCAAGGTGCGCAAGGAATTGCGAACGTGGCTGCGCTCGCTGCATGAGGAGCTCAATGTCACGTCGATCTTTGTCACCCACGATCAGGAGGAGGCGCTCGAAGTCGCCAACCGCGTGGTGGTGATGGACAAGGGACGCATCGAGCAGATCGGAACGCCGACCGACGTCTATGACAATCCGGAGACGGCATTCGTGCACGGCTTCATCGGTGAATCGATCGTGCTGCCGGTGGACGTACATGACGGGCTGGTCCGGCTTGGCGACACGCCGCTGAACATTGCCGCGGAACGTGGCAATTCCGGACCGTCAAAGCTGTTCGTTCGCCGCCATGACATGCAGATCAGTTCGCCGGGCTGGGGTGGCCTGGAAGGAACCGTGCGGCGGGTGCGGACCTTCGGTCCAATTCAGCGGGCCGATGTCGCGTTGTCGGGGAGCAGGGGCGAAACCATCATTGAAATCGATGCGCCGCGCGACCGCGAGCTTCAGGGTGGCGACATTGTCGGCCTGCAGCCCCGGCGTTACCGCATTTTCGCCGACCAATCCTGAGTATTGTTCACCTTTCAGCCACGGTTG
>JBEPUM010000032.1:0-25574 GCA_041691515.1 Pseudomonadota bacterium
ACAGCATCTTCAAGCGCGGCATGAAGGGCGTCTATCAGCATTGCGCCGAGAAGCATCTGCATCGCTATTTGTTGGAGTTTGACTTCCGCTACAGCAATCGGATCGCGCTGGGCGTTGACGATCAGGACAGGGCCGATAAGGCCATCAGAGGTATGGTTGGCAAGCGCCTAACTTATCGAGGGCCTGATAAGTACCTCTAGAATAAGAAGAAAAAAATAGTTATCCCCGGGATTCACAGGTTAACCTTCGAGTGTTATCTTGATCGTAACTCCCGTGATCCGAACCCACTGCCTCGGCAGTGGAACCGCTCTGCGGCGGTCAGAAATGGCCTAGGATTACGGGACCACCCTTTTTAACTGCCTCGGCCATACCGTAAATTTGGCTTGGATGGCGGTGCCTTTAAAGACATTGGAAATTTTGGCCCGCGCCATAACATGGCGGGATAAATCGATCTTAGCTGGTGATGCGTCCGCCGCTACGTCGTGGCCGTTAAGTTGGTAGGCAATCGAACCTGTCAAAATATCTGTCAGTTGAAGCGGAAGGGTCATCGATGAATCGCGGAACTGAGATCGCCTAAACGGCCAGTCTCGTTTGTCTCCGCTCTTTTGACAGCCGCGATTGAGAATTAGCCGAAGTTCGTCTGGTTGCTGCACGCAGTTTCTGGAATCGGGATAGAGGTGAAATATCTTGGTTTTGTAGAGGCGAGTGGCAACTTTCATGCCGAGTTGGTAAATCTCTTTGTTAAAGCCAGTTTCTTTGTCGCCAGCGTTGAATTTCCGGTGATCTTGTTTGGTTGTATCGACGAACAAGGAATGGAAGTGAACCAGGTCAGGGTTATCAAAGAACACGTCAACGATGCGCTTGTATGCCGACAACTTGGTTCGAGACACCTTTTGCCACTTAGCTTCTTTCGCCGGCAAATCGGGCAAGCGAGCTTCCATTAGTAGTTTGTTGAGTTCGTTCACTCGCAGATGTTCGACAACGATAGCGCCAAGTACCAAATATCGATGTTTGGTTTGGCTACTTTCATCGACGTAGATTTCCAAAATCTCGTCTGGGTTTGCAGGAACTCGCATGGCAACGCCTAAAGACAAGTCTCAAATCACCAAGTTCAAGCAAGCCGCCCGCGAGCTAGAAACGGATGACAACGAGAAGCGATTCAACGAGAAGCTGGGGAAGATCGCAAAGCAGAAGCCGCCCGTCCCAGCGAATAAATCAAAGAAGAAATGACGGCTCATTGGTCTGACTGCGCAATCCATAACTTCCCAGCATTGCCCATCGGACCTTGTGATTGCGGCGGCCTAGAGTTGGCAGAAAATTCTAAGCATGGCCCGGTCGCCTCTCCGGTAATTGAGGCGAGGAGCCTGCGATTTGATTTGAGTGACGAAAGCCCCAGTAGCCTCATCAAGCCTGAGTAGTTTCCAGCCAATAGGCTCATTGCTGACGCCACCGCCCGCGATCTGCCAAACGCGCATTATGTCGTTACCCTCTTTGGTCTGGCCGACCGCGTGCACCTCAACATCCCGCGTATAGCCATCGTAACGAAGCTGAAGAACATGCCCTGACCGAAGGGCGTCACAGGCCGTTTGTGCCCACATCCTTAAATCCCCAATGGAGGTTGTCGCTATGAGCGATAGAGAAATGCGTCTTGAATGCCTTAGGCTGGCCCTTAAGGACGGGCCAAACCCTGAGGCTGAGACAAGGGCTGCTGCGTTTTGGCAGTTCATTCTGGGCGGGAGCCCCGTAGGGCATAAATCGCATCTACATGAGCGTTTAGATACTCAGAGCGCGTAATGTCTTTGAGGCTTTTAGAGCCCTGCAAACTGATCAAAATGTGCATTGCCATTTGGTGGGCGACTTCAGGCTCGGATTTGCCGGTGACTTGAACGTCGATAGTCTCAGCCATTTAGAATCTCCGGTTGGGGTTATGAGTTCCCACAACCTAAGCGATTCTACTCCCCGTCGAAAGCATCAGGGTTTGCGAAGTGCACAATCCCCTGCGAGAGTACAAGAACATTAAGGGAACGGCATCGGCCAGCCACGCGTCCGTGTTCTCGCAGCCCGTGGGCCCGAGGGGAGCTGACGTCCCGCCTCTCGAAGATGAGGGGCGGCGGCGCGCCTGAATGGCGCGAAGGTGGTCTTTGTCGCGATCCGCGTGCCGGATGCGAAACCGGTCAGCGTCTCGCGCATCGCCATCAGGCGCGCCACCGCGGCGATTTTTGGCTGGAGGACCGTGCTTCCGGGTACAGGCGCGAGCGGCTTTGCTCGCCATCCCGCGGATTTCTCCGCGTTCGCCTGCACGCGTCCAGCCAACCTTTGGCAGAGCCCCGTAGTGAGCCCGGACGGTGACCCCCGGCCTCCCGGACGTGTGTTTGCGAGACACAACGCGCAGGCGCCGCATCCTGCCCCGCTTCAAGACGCTCTCGAGAAGCGCCCCTCGCGAACAGGACGATAGGAATATAGTCCATGGCACAAAGCCTGTCAATGGCGACGCGGTCGTCACCACGTCCTCGGGCCGTAGCTGTTAGCCCATGCAAGCGAAATGGCATGACACGAAACAACCAACCGCAACGCGACCAGCTCTGTCGCGTGTAAGCAGAACGGTCATCGCCTTAGAGAAGGTACGTCGGCCTCTCACCCCCGCTTCTTTTCGATCGCATCCCAGATCATCGCCGCCACATCGGGCCCGCCGAGTTTGGCGATGGCGCGGATGCCCGTCGGCGAGGTGACATTGATCTCGGTGAGGTTGCCGTCGATCACGTCGATGCCGACGAACAGCAGTCCGCGCTCGCGCAGCGCAGGGCCGACGCGTTCGCAGATTTCGCGCTCGCGTGGCGTCAGATCGGTCGCTTGCGCGGCGCCACCACGGACCATGTTGGAGCGCAGATCGTCGGCGGCGGGCACGCGATTGACGGCACCTGCGAACTCACCGTCGACCAGGATGATGCGCTTGTCGCCATGTTTCACCTCGGGCAGAAACCGCTGGATCACCCACGGCTCGCGAAACGTGACCGAGAACATGTCGAACAGCGATCCGAAATTCATGTCCTGCGGCATCACACGAAACACCGCAGCCCCGCCGTGGCCATGCAGCGGCTTCATCACGACCGCGCCGTGCTCGGCACGAAATGAATTGATCTCATCGAGGTCGCGCGAAATCAGTGTCGGCGGCATCAGCTCGGGAAAATTCATCACGAACAGCTTTTCCGGAGCGTCGCGCACGCTCGCCGGATTGTTGACCACCAGCGTTTTGGGGTGAATGCGTTCGAGGAGATGGGTCGTCGTGATGTAGGCCAGATCGAACGGCGGGTCCTGCCGCAACAACACGACGTCAAAGGATTCGAGGTGAGTACGTTTTGCGTCACCGAGCGTAAAATGATCGCCGTCCCGGTCCCGCACAGTTAGCGGTTGAACTGGCGCGACCACGTCCTTGCCCCGCATGGAGAGTTTGTCGGGCGTATAATACGAGATCGAATGTCCCCGTTTTTGAGCCTCCAGCAGGAGCGCAAAGGTCGAATCGCCGCGCGGGTTGATGCGCGCGATGGGGTCCATCTGAACGGCGACTTTCAATTTCATCTGATTGATCCGGGTTGATTTAGTTTGGGAGGCGTCTGAATGCGTCAGGCTAGTGGTCCAATTCTAACATTGCATCCCGCTCCAGCACACATTCGTGCAAATGTTAGAATTAAAGGACCACTAGCAAATACAAGGCGCTAGTGGAGCTTTGAATTTGACATTCGCCTCCTGTCTCCGCTGCAATGTGGTAGCGAATGTCAAATTCGCTCCACTAGGCGCTGGCGTCGAATGCACCTAGCAGATGGCGCGGCAAACGTCGCGGCGCAATCAGCATTGCGTCGAAACGAAGCTCGAAATTTGCATGCTCGGGATGCGTCATCAGCCAGGCCTGCGCGGCGGCGATGATCCGTTGTTGTTGCCGCGGCGTCACGGCATAGGCGGCCTCGTCGAGGCTGCCGCGGGCCTTGACCTCGACGAAGGCGAGAAGCTGGCGCCGGCGGGCCACGATATCGATCTCGCCGTGCGGCGTGCGAAACCGGCGTGCCAGAATGCGATAGCCTTTTGCGATCAGCCAGGCCGCGGCGCGGCTCTCCGCGGACAACCCCGTGCGGAAAGCGGCGACGCGTTCGGGCGACGCGATTTTTGCCCCGGCTTTTGCTACCCGAGTGCCCTTAGCCTCCGTCATTGTCGTCCTTCATCGTCGTCCCTGGACCGATGTTGCCCGGCGAGTTCAAGTGCTCGGGCATAGACCTCGCGCCGGGGATGGCCGGAGAGTTCGACCGCGTGAGCGACAGTGTCTTTCACGCTGTTACCTTTCAACGAAGCCAGCAACAGATCGTCGAGGTCGCCGGCCGACATCACGCTTGCATCGGCTGAGGGTGGTCCGACAACCAGCACAAACTCGCCCCGCGTCTCCAGACGGTCGGCGGTCTCGGCAAGCTCCGAAAGGGGCGCACGGCGAATTTCCTCGTGCAACTTCGTCAGTTCGCGACAGATCGCGGCGTCCCGATTACCGATGATCGCTGCGAGATCGCGCAAGGAGTTTTGGATACGGTTGCCGGATTCGAACATGACCAGCGTGGCATCGATCCGCGCAAGCTCAGCAAGGCGCGAACGGCGCGCGACTTCCTTCGCGGGAAGGAAACCCTCGAAGAAAAAACGGTCCGTCGGCAATGCGGCCACCGCCAGCGCGGCCAGCACGGAGGATGGTCCCGGCAGCGCGATCACCTGATGACCGGCAGCGCAGACCTCGCGCACCAGCTTGAAGCCGGGATCGGAAATCAAGGGGGTTCCGGCATCGGAGACCAGCGCGATGGAGGCGCCCTGCGCCAGCCGTTCCAGAATTTTGGGCCGGGCGAGCGCGGCGTTGTGTTCGTGATACGGTTTGAGTAGTCCTGTGATCGAGAAGCGCTCGGTCAAACGGCGGGTGATGCGGGTGTCTTCGCAGGCGATGATATCGACGCCGGCGAGCGTCTCCAGCGCCCGCAAGGTGATGTCGCCGAGATTGCCGATCGGCGTTGCGACCAGATAAAGGCCCGGCGCAGCCTTGGGAGCCGCCAACAGGTGACCCGCGAGGGTGAAGGTTCGAAGTCCGGGATCTTCGGGGTCCGATTTCGGGGAGGCAGGTTTTGCGCGCATGCTGCAATCTAATGTGAGTTGCGCAAAAGAGG
This sequence comes from Pseudomonadota bacterium, assembly GCA_041691515.1. Taxonomy (GTDB): domain Bacteria; phylum Pseudomonadota; class Alphaproteobacteria; order Rhizobiales; family Xanthobacteraceae; genus Nitrobacter. The sequence continues at coordinate 5,187 of JBEPUM010000032.1, forward strand.
ACCCTGTTTCACGAGTTATTGCAACGTGGTGCCGGCCGATTCCGTAGCTTCTACCAGGCGTCCGGTTCTAAAGTCGTGGCGGACACAATCCTTTTGTTTTGGTTAACTATTCGTCGACAATATGCCTGAATCCCTCCGCCTCATCGGTCGGAGAGCCATGTCCGGTCCAACCCGGGCCGGCCTATAGAAGAGTTGTAATGGCGGACCCGTTCAAACCAAAACCTGAATATTCGGGCACGACCCGGCGCACGGCGTTAGGTCTTGTCCTGGGCGCGCCGCTGCTCAGTGCTTGCTCGGGGGTCCAGCAAACGCTGACCAACAATTTTGGTTCATCTCCCGCCGCCCCGGCCGGGCCGCCGCAACAGCCGGTTGCCGTCGGTACAGGGCAGGTCAAGGTCGGTCTGGTTTTACCGTTATCGGCCGCGGGCAATGCAGGTGTTGCAGCGCAGTCCATGAAGAATGCCGCCGAAATGGCGCTGTCCGAATTTCAGAACCCGAATGTCCAACTGCTGATCAAGGATGATGGCGGTTCGGCGCAAGGCGCGCAGCAGGGAACACAGCAGGCGCTGGACGAGGGTGCTGAAATCATTCTCGGACCGTTGTTCTCGACGTCCGTTCCTGCCGCCGCGCAACTGGCGCAAACGCGTAATGTTTCGATTATCGCGTTTTCAACCGATTCGAGCGTCGCACGCCGGGGCGTTTATCTTCTGAGTTTCTTGCCGGAGTCGGACGTCAATCGGATCATCGAGTACGCAGCGAGCACTGGAAAGCGCTCGTTCGCGGCGATGGTGCCGGAAAATGCTTATGGCAATGTCGTCGAGGCGGCCTTCAAGCAGGCGGTCGGCCGTCGCGGCGGACGCATCGTCGCGTTCGAGAAGTATGGACCCGATCGTTCCGCAGCGGCGCGGAATGTGGCGCAATCGCTGCGCACCGCGGATGCGCTCTTCATTGCCGACGATGGCGATGCGGTGGTCTCGGTCGCCGCCGCGCTCACAGCGGCGGGTGCGAACCTGAAAAACGTCCAGCTTCTCGGCACTGGTCTGTGGGACAATCCGCGGGTGTTTGCCAGCGCAGCACTTCAAGGCGGTCTCTATGCGGCGCCCGATCCGTCCGGTTTTCGCAGTTTCGCCGGCCGCTACCGCGCCAAATTCGGTGGCGATCCGGTGCGAACGGCAACGCTTGCTTACGATGCCGTTGCGCTGGTTGCGGCTCTTGCGCGAACCCAGGGCGCCCAGCGCTTCTCGCCGGAAACGCTGACCAATCCGTCGGGGTTTGCCGGCATCGATGGACTGTTTCGGTTCCGCGCAGACGGCACCAACGAGCGGGGCCTCGCCGTCATGCGTGTTGCGTCGGGCGGCGGCCAACCGGTTGCCGGCTCGCCGAAGAGTTTTGGCGCCTAAGTCAGGCTTGTTCGACGCGCGTCAGGCGGCGAGATCGGCGACCACGGCATCGAGTACCGGAAAGCCATCCTGTGTGACGCGGAGCCGGCCATTGGCATCGACCACAATCGCACCTTCTTCACGCAGGATCGCGATGCGGCCCGGATCGAGTGCACGACCCGACAATGCCGTATAGCGTCGCGGATCGATGCCTTCGCTCAGGCGTAGCCCCATCAGCAGAAATTCGTCGGCGCGTTCTTCACTGTTCAGGAGATCGTCGGTGACGATACCATCGCCCGTTGCCTCGACGCGCATGAGCCAGGATTCCGGACGCTTTTCGGTAGCAATCGCGTGCCTGATGCCGTCGATGTCGAGCCGTCCGTGCGCTCCCGGACCAATTCCCGCATATTCCTGCCCGCGCCAGTAAACCAGGTTGTGTTTGCATTCCGCGCCGGGGCGCGCGTGATTGGAGATTTCGTAAGAGGGCAAGCCATGCCGGGCGCAAACATCTTGCGTCACGTCGTACAGCGCGCGTGCGGCCGCCTCATCCGGCGTCTTCAATTTGCCTGCCGCATGCAGGCCAAAAAACGGTGTGCCCTCTTCGATGGTCAACTGATACAGCGACAGATGTTCGGCGGCTTCCGAGATCGCGAGCTTGAGTTCGTCAGCCCACATCTCGGGCGTCTGGTCCGGGCGGGCGTAGATCAGATCGAAGGAATAGCGATCGAAGGCCGAGCGCGCGATCGCGACGGCATCCAGCGCTTCGCGCGCGGTGTGCAGGCGTCCAAGCGCCTTCAGCGAAGCATCGTCGAGCGCCTGCACGCCGAGCGAAACGCGGTTGACGCCAGCCGCGCGATAGCCGCGAAACCGCGTTGCCTCGACGCTGGTCGGATTGGCCTCCAACGTGACTTCGACGTTGTCCGCGACGCGCCAGTGTTTTCCGATCGCATCGAGGACGGCACCGACGGTCTGCGGCTGCATCAGCGATGGCGTGCCTCCGCCGAGGAAAATCGAAGACACCTCGCGAGCCGGTGCGCGTACGGCGGTGGTTTCGATCTCGCGAACAAATGCGCGCACAAAACGCTCTTCATCGACGGGCGCGTGGCGCACATGGCTGTTGAAATCGCAATACGGACATTTCGACAGGCAGAAGGGCCAGTGCACGTAGACGCCAAAAGCGGGGTTTATGTCAGTGCCGGTCAAGACAGATCTCCGCCAGCTTCACGAACGCACGCGCCCGATGCGACAAACCCAGCCCAAGAGGTGGCAGGCCATGCTTCTCGATGCTGGTCATCTCGCCGAACGTGCGTGTGTGTCCGTCCGGCAAAAACGCCGGATCGTAACCAAATCCGGCAGTTCCTCGCGGCGGCCACACCAGCGTGCCGTCGGCGCGCGCTTCGACTTCCTCGAGATGATCGTCCGGCCAGGCGACGCACAGCGCCGAGACGAAGTGAGCCTTGCGTTGCTCAGGGTTCGTTGCACCGCGCTCCTGCAACAGCCGCTCGATCTGCGCCATCGCCGCAGTGAAATCCTTTGTCTCGCCCGCCCAGCGGGCCGAGTAGATGCCCGGCGCGCCATCGAGCGCATCGACAACGAGACCAGAATCATCGGCGAAGGCCGGAAGCTTCGCGGCCTGAGCTGCGGCAACCGCCTTGATCTGCGCGTTGGCGCGAAACGTGTCGCCGGTCTCGTCGGGTTCGCCGAGACCGAGTTCACCGGCGGAGACCGCCTCGATGCCGAACGGCGCCAGCAGCTCGCGCATCTCGGTGAGTTTACCGGGATTATGGGTCGCGATCACGAGTTTGCCGGTGATTCGGCGATGTTGAGTCATGAAACCTTATAACCGATCCGTCATCCGGGGCGCGGCCGCTTTTGGCGGACGCGAACCCGGAATGACAACCTTGATCTAGGCCACCGCCATTTTTTGCAAATCCACCAGCCGCGCGACACCTTTTTTTGCGAGCGCCATCAGCGCAAGAAATTCATCTTGTGAAAATGGCGTCTTCTCCGCGGTTCCCTGAACCTCGATGATGCGGCCATCGCCGGTCATGACGAAATTGGCGTCGGTGTCGGCTTCGGAATCTTCGGCATAGTCGAGGTCGAGTACCGGTGTGCCGTTGTAGATGCCGCACGAGATCGCCGCGACATTGTCGCGAAGTACGTTGGTCTTGATCATGTTGCGGGTCTTCATCCAGCTGATGCAGTCGGCCAATGCAACCCACGCGCCCGTGATCGACGCGGTGCGGGTACCGCCATCCGCCTGGATGACATCGCAATCCACCGTGATCTGGCGTTCGCCCAATGCCTCGAGATCGACGGCGGCGCGCAGTGACCGGCCGATCAGGCGCTGGATTTCAACGGTTCGTCCGCCCTGTTTGCCGGCGGAGGCCTCGCGCCGGGTTCGCTCCAGCGTGGCACGCGGCAGCATGCCATATTCGGCGGTGACCCAGCCGCGGCCCTGGCCCTTGAGCCACGGTGGCAGCCGCTCCTCGAGAGTCGCAGTTACCAGCACATGGGTATCGCCGAATTTCACCATACAGGAGCCTTCGGCGTATTTGACTACGCCACGTTCCAGCGACACGGCACGCAGTTCATCCGGTGCACGGCGGCTTGGCCGCATGGGAAACCCTCCAGCTATTTCATGAAAATCGTCGTCTGGCGGTGCTTTTAGGGGCGGGGAGCCGCAGCGGCAAGGGCCAGAGACGGCGATTACCGCAAAGGCCGCTTGTAACTGATGCGCGGGAGAGACAAGTTACGCCTAATATGAGATGGCGCATGGCCTTATCGCCAAACCGCTCACACGTTGGCGGATCATGCGCGGGAGATATGGTTGGCTCATCACGATCCGATTGGTCTGATCGCCCCGAACGCCGGGCTTGCCCAGCTGAACGAGCGATCGCGCGACATTTTTCGTCAAATCGTCGAGAGCTATCTCGCGACAGGCGAACCTGTCGGCTCGCGTAACATCTCCCGCCTGATCACGATGCCGCTCTCGCCGGCGTCGGTTCGCAATGTGATGTCGGATCTCGAACAGCTTGGGTTGATCTACGCGCCGCATACGTCGGCGGGTCGTCTGCCGACCGAATTAGGCCTTCGGTTCTTCGTCGACGCGCTGATGCAGGTCGGCGAACTTACCGAGCCGGAACGGCAGTCGATCCAGACCCAACTGTCATCCGTCGGCAAGGCGCAATCGGTCGAAGCTGCGTTGGGCGACGCGTTGACGCGGTTGTCAGGTTTGACCCGGGCGGCGGCGGTGGTTCTGACAGCCAAATCCAATGTGCGCTTGAAGCATATTGAATTTGTCCGCCTCGAGCCGGAGAAAGCGCTTGTGGTGCTCGTGGCCGAAGACGGACAGGTCGAGAATCGTGTGCTGACGCTGCCGTCCGGCGTTCCGACATCGGCGTTGACCGAAGCGTCGAATTTTTTGAATGCGCGAATCCGCGGGCGTTCGCTGGCCGAGGCGCGTCTGGAACTTGAGACCGCGCTAACACAGGACCGGGCGGAACTCGATCAGCTTACCCAGAAAGTCATTGCGGCGGGGATTGCGAGTTGGTCGGGTGGGACCAACGACGATCGGCAATTGATCGTACGTGGCCATGCCAATCTGCTGGAGGACCTGCATGCGCTCAATGATCTGGAGCGCGTACGTCTGCTGTTCGACGACCTCGAAACCAAACGCGGCGTGATTGATTTGCTGGGCCGCGCCGAACGCGCCGACGGGGTCCGGATCTTTATCGGTTCGGAAAACAAGCTGTTCTCGCTGTCCGGGTCGTCGACGATCATCGCGCCTTACAGCGACGGCGCCGGGCACATCGTCGGCGTCCTCGGTGTGATCGGGCCAACCCGGTTGAACTACGCCCGGGTGATCCCGATGGTCGACTACGCCGCCCGAATTGTCAGCCAGATGCTTGGCGGATAGACTGGCCTGGTGGTTCAGAAGTTCGCGTTAAAGGGTGCCGCAAGTCGTGCGGACTTCGAAATCAGGACACCGCGACGGGCTTCGTCACGCTTGATTTTTACGCCGGAACCACGATATCCCGCACGACCATCCCTTTCAGTTCAAGACAATTTGTGAAGAAGGCTGCGTGATGACCGATTCCAACGGCAAAACAGACAATTCAGGCAAGCCGGCCCAGGATGCCGAGCCGGTGGTGTCCAAGCCGTACATCATGCCTGACGATCCCGAAGAGGGATCGGTAGAAGCCTTGGCCAAAGAGGTCGCGGAAGCGAAGGATCGGACGTTGCGCACGCTGGCGGAGATGGAAAATCTGCGCAAACGTACCACGCGTGAGGTGTCGGACGCCCGGACCTATGGCATTTCGGGATTTGCGCGGGATGTGCTCGATATTGCCGACAATCTCCAGCGCGCCCTCGATGCAGTTCCCGCCGAAGCAAAGGCCTCGGCGGATCCAGGGCTGAAGGCATTGATCGAAGGCGTCGAGCTTACGGAGCGGTCGCTCCACAATGCGCTGGAAAAGAACGGCGTGCGGAAGTTCGATCCGGCAGGGGAAAAATTCGATCCGAATGTCCATCAAGCGATGTACGAAGTTCCCGATCCGTCTGTCCCCGCCGGCACCATCGCGCAGGTGATTCAAGCCGGCTACATGATCGGCGAACGGATATTGCGTCCCGCGCTCGTTGGGGTTGCGAAGGGCGGACCCAAGGTCGCCGCGCCGTCCGAATAATCGGGCTGCTTCGCGGGTTTATGCTGCGATGTCGCCCGACTGTATGCGCCTGACGCCGGCCTTGGTCATGTCGGTCCATGCCTTCGCCAGCGAGCCCTGCGTGTCGATGCCCCGGCAGGCGTCTTCGATCACATAGGTCTCGAAGCCGGCTTTCCGCGCATCCATCGCGGTCCACGCAACACAGAAGTCGGTCGCAAGACCAGCGACGAAAACACGATGTAGTTTGCGGGCCTTCAAATAGCTCGATAGCCCCGTGGTGGTTTTGCCGTCCGCTTCAGTGAACGCTGAATAGCTATCGACGTTTTTGTGGAATCCCTTGCGGATAATCAGCTCTGCCTGCGGAATTGACAGATCCTTCGAGAGCGAAGCGCCGTCGGTACCCTGCACGCAATGATCGGGCCAGAGTACCTGCTTGCCGTATTTGAGGTCGATGGTTTCGAACGGTTTCTTTCCGGGATGGCTCGACGCGAATGAGACGTGCCCGGCGGTGTGCCAGTCCTGAGTCATCACCACGTTTGCGAAACCTTTCGCCAGCCGATTGATCACTGGCACGACCTTGTCTCCGTCCTTCACAGCCAGGCTGCCGCCGGGAAGGAAGCAATTCTGCACGTCGATGACGAGCAGAACCGAGGAGTCATCAAGGGTGATTTTACCCGCCGCGTGTCCCGCTCGTGGTGCAAAGCCTGTGACGGCAACTGCACTCATACCGGCAAGAATCTGTCGTCTGTCGCGCATGGAACGGCCCTCCATCATCGATCGCCTAGTGGAGTGAATTTGACATTCGCTCCCCACTTTGCAGCAAATCCGGGCAAGCGAATGTCAAATTCAAAACTCCACTAAAAGCCCTCTAGTTGCTAGAGGTCCTTTGATTCTAACATTTGCAAGAACTCCGGCCGCAACGGAGTGCAAATGTTACAATCGGACCACTAGCAAATCAGGTCGCTGAACAAACGTAAAGATGGGGCACAGTGCAGGGGCGTGCCGGTCGCTGGTTTAGCGCGGCTGGATACCGTCGCGAACCGCGCGAAAGCGGGGAAATGCGGCAGACCAGTCGTCGCGCGGCGTGCTGCCGATCAGGCGCATGGCCGTGGTCCCGCCCGCAAACACCAGCCATTGGACCACGGTAACCGGGGTATTCGATTTTCCGTTGGTGGCATCGATCCGCGTTTCAAATCCGGCCGATCCGTTGATCCGGATCGGCTCTGACATGGTGATGTGCGCATCGCGAAGGTTCGGAATCGTGGTTGCGAGGTCTCGCGCAAAACGGCCTCGATCGTCCGGTTTTTCCGGAGCAGACCCGACCAGATTGATGATCATGAAGGCCTTGCCGTCGATGTCGCTGTCTGTTTCCGCGTCGGAGAGCAGGATGGCCGCTCCCGGTGCCAGCGTGCGGACCATCTTGAAGGCACTCATTTCGGTGATCTTGAACGGCAGCAACCCGAGCTGTTCTTCGACCGGCACTTCCTTCCGCAGGGTCACCGTGGCGAACATCTTTCGTACGGCTTCGTCGGAATAGATCTTCTCGATGTTCTCGGGCACCTGCGCGGCGACGTATCCAGAAAACGTGCCGCCCGACACGACCATCGAATAACGCCGGACGTTATCGGCGCCGTCCTTGGCATTTTCGACGATGAAATAGCCTGTTCCGCTCGCAGTCTCCAAGCCTTGAGGCTTTATGCCTTGGGCACTCGCCGTATTGGATTTGACGACGTTTTCCACGTCCTTGAAGGCCCCCGGGGGGAGTTCTGCGACAACGACCTTGACCCGATGATCAGCGGTTTCGAAGCCGGGAAAGGTCTTTGAAGGAGACAGGCCCACCAGCGGAACGAGACCAATCCTTGCGCCCGGCGCATAGATCGGATCATCGGCGAAGGCGGGTGTCGCGCAGGCCAGAACAAATAATGCGGCCGCTAGTTGTGCGAGGTATCTCATGGAAGCCTATTGGATTTGTATTAAGGCCGTTCAATGTTCGGCCGAGGCCGCGTCCTTGCCGCCGCCGGCTTGCAATGGTCGATGGCTTTAGCTGTTTTCGCGTTTCGTTAATAGACAGGCAGCAATTCTGCGGCTTCCTGAACGGTCCGGAAGCGCCCCCGCTTCTTTGAAAATGGCGGTTTTCGCTATGAAGGCTGCGCACGGTCCTTGCGGCCCCCACCCCCCCTCCTATATGAGGCTCACCGTCGCAATATCGCGAGCATTTGATATCTGGGGGTCTGGGTGAGGGTGCCGTCAGGGCCCGTCCGGATTGCCGCAACAAGAAGGATATGAGGACCATGGGAAAGGTCATTGGGATCGACCTCGGCACCACGAATTCGTGCGTTGCCGTGATGGATGGCAAGACGCCGAAAGTCATCGAAAACGCCGAGGGTATGCGGACCACGCCGTCCATTGTCGCCTTTAGCGACGACGGGGAGCGCCTCGTCGGTCAGCCGGCCAAGCGCCAGGCGGTGACCAATCCCGAGCGGACCATCTTCGCCGTCAAGCGGCTGATCGGCCGCCGCTACGACGACCCGACGGTCGAGAAGGACAAGAAGCTCGTCCCCTACAAGATTGCGAAGGCCGGCAACGGAGACGCCTGGGTCGAGGTGGACAGCCAGACCTATTCCCCTTCGCAGATTTCGGCCTTCACGCTTCAAAAGATGAAGGAGACCGCCGAGGCTCATCTGGGCCAGAAGGTCGATCAGGCCGTCATCACGGTTCCCGCTTATTTCAACGACGCGCAACGTCAGGCCACCAAGGATGCCGGCAAGATCGCCGGCCTTGAAGTGCTGCGCATCATCAATGAGCCGACCGCGGCTGCGCTCGCCTATGGTCTCGATAAATCGAAAACCGGCACCATCGCGGTGTACGACCTCGGCGGCGGCACGTTCGACGTGTCGATCCTCGAGATCGGCGACGGCGTGTTCGAGGTGAAGTCGACCAACGGCGACACCTTCCTCGGCGGCGAAGACTTCGACATGCGCCTCGTCGAATATTTGGCGGCTGAGTTCAAGAAGGAGCAGGGCATTGATCTTACCAAGGACAAGCTCGCGCTGCAGCGCCTGAAAGAGGCCGCTGAAAAAGCCAAGATCGAGTTGTCATCGACCACGCAGACCGAGATCAACCTGCCGTTCATCACGGCCGATCAATCCGGTCCGAAGCATCTGACGATGAAGCTCACGCGCGCCAAGTTCGAGGCGCTGGTCGACGATCTCATCCAGAAGACCATCGAGCCCTGCCGCAAGGCGCTGAAGGATGCCGGCCTGACCGCTGGCGAAATCGGCGAAGTGGTGCTGGTCGGCGGCATGACCCGCATGCCGAAGGTTCAGGAAGTCGTGAAGCAGTTGTTCGGCAAGGAGCCGCACAAGGGCGTCAACCCGGACGAAGTCGTTGCCATCGGCGCCGCCATTCAGGCCGGCGTGCTGCAGGGCGACGTCAAGGACGTGCTGCTGCTCGACGTGACGCCGCTGTCGCTCGGCATCGAGACGCTGGGCGGTGTGTTTACCCGCATCATCGATCGCAACACCACGATCCCGACCAAGAAGAGCCAGGTGTTCTCGACCGCCGAGGACAACCAGAATGCCGTGACCATTCGCGTGTTCCAGGGCGAACGCGAGATGGCGGCCGACAACAAGATTCTCGGTCAGTTCGACCTGATGGGAATCCCGCCGTCGCCGCGCGGCATGCCGCAGATCGAGGTCACCTTCGACATCGACGCCAACGGCATCGTCAACGTGTCGGCAAAGGACAAGGCGACCAGCAAGGAGCAGCAGATCCGCATCCAGGCTTCCGGTGGTCTTTCCGAGGCTGATATCCAGAAGATGGTCAAGGACGCCGAAGCCAACGCCGCCGACGACAAGAAGCGCCGCGAGGCGGTGGACGCCAAGAATCACGCCGACGGGCTGGTGCATTCGACCGAGAAGGCATTGGCCGAACACGGGTCAAAGGTCGAGGAGAGCGAGCGCCGCGCCATCGAGGACGCCATCAGCGACCTCAAGGAAGCGCTCAAGGGCGACGATGCCGAGGCGATCAAGACCAAGTCCAATACGTTGGCGCAGGCGTCAATGAAGCTGGGCGAGGCCATGTACAAGCAGCAGGCTGAAGCCGATGCGGCAAAGGATGCCGCGAAGGATGATGTCGTCGATGCGGAGTTCACCGAGGTCGACGACGACAAGAACAACAAGAAGTCTGCTTAAGCGGCGAGAATGACCATGACCCCCGATCCCTCGGAGTACGCAACGCGTCTCAAAGGGCGGGGGTCATGTTTCTTTAAGCGGGCCGCTGCATCTTGCGACGAGCGAATCTTTCATGCGTCTTCCGGGATGAAGCGACGTTCGGGCGGAATAGACTGATGTCGACCAAGCGCTGTTACTACGAAACCCTTGAGGTCGAGCGGACCGCGGACGACGGCACACTGAAGACCGCGTTTCGCAAGCTCGCCATGAAATGGCATCCGGACAAGAATCCGGGCGATGCTTCCAGCGAGGTGCGTTTCAAGGAGATCGCGGAAGCCTACGAAGTCCTGAAGGATGGCGACAAGCGCGCCGCCTATGATCGCTTCGGTCATGCCGCGTTCGAGCAGGGCGGCTCGGGTGGTAATCCCGGCTTCGGCGCGGGCTTCGCCTCTTCTTTCTCTGACATTTTCGAAGATTTGTTCGGGATGGCCGGGCAGCGTGGCCGCGGCGGTGGCCGCGAACGCGGTGCGGATCTTCGCTACAATATGGAAATCTCCCTTGAGGAGGCTTTTCAGGGCAAGACAGCCCAAATCGAAATTCCGGTCTCGGTCACTTGCGAGTCGTGCTCGGGAACGGGTGCCAAGGCCGGGACGAAACCCAAGAACTGTTCGATGTGCGGCGGCGCTGGCCGCGTCCGCCAGGCCCAGGGCTTTTTCACATTGGAGCGGACCTGTCCCGGCTGTCAGGGCCGTGGACAGATGATCGAGGACCCCTGTCCGTCCTGTAGCGGCTCAGGCCGCGTCAGCCGCGAGCGCGCACTGTCGGTCAATATTCCGCAGGGCGTCGAGGACGGCACCCGGATCAGACTTGCTGGTGAAGGCGAGGCCGGGGTTCGTGGTGGCCCGCCGGGCGACCTATATATTTTCCTGTCGCTGGCCACGCATCAGTTCTTCCAGCGCGATGGCGCAGATCTGCATTGCCGTGTGCCTATCTCGATGGTGACGGCGGCGCTCGGCGGCGAATTCGAGGTGCCGACCATCGACAAGGGCAAGACCAAGGTGAAGGTACCCTCCGGAACCCAGCCCGGCCGGCGCTTTCGCATTGCGTCAAAGGGCATGCCGGTGCTGCGTTCGCGGCAGACCGGCGACATGTATGTCCAGGTTGCCGTTGAAACGCCCCAAAATTTGACCAAAAAGCAACAAGAGCTTCTGGCCGAATTTGAAAAACTGTCGTCGGGCGCAACCCAACCGGAAGCTGCGGGTTTCTTTACTAAGGTCAAGGACTTCTTCGGTACGCGCACAAACCTGTAATGAGCCTTTTGCTTGACCGTTTCGACTACCGCCTGTACCTCTTTGTATGACAAAAGTCTGACGTCCCGCCAGTAATGGCCCCCGCCTGGGTGCGAAATGCCTCTGCAATCGTCCGCGCGTGCGTTGAAGAAGCCGCTTCGTCTTGATGACGAGGTTCGCTTTCTTCGCTCGTGGATAGAAAAGCCGCTCCACATGGGCGCGGTGATGCCGTCCGGCCGCGTCCTTGCGCGCACCATGGCGCAATATGTCGATGTCGGGTCGACCGATCCGGTGGTCGAATTGGGCCCGGGAACGGGTGCGATCACCAACGCGCTGATCGAGCATGGCGTCGATCAGAAGCGTCTTGTGCTGGTCGAATACAATCCGGGTTTTTGCGCCCTGCTGCGCGACCGCTATCCGCAGGCGACGGTTGTCCAGGGCGATGCCTACACATTGCGGGATTCGCTGTGGAATGTGCTGGGTGCTCCCGCGTCGGCCGTGGTCTCCGGTCTGCCGCTGGTCACCAAGCCGATGCTGACCCGACTGAAACTTATTCGGGATGCCTTTGCGACGCTCGCTCCCGGCGCGCCATTCGTGCAGTTCACCTATTCGGTCGCGCCTCCGATTCCGAAATCGCTGCCCGGCGTTTCGACAGAAGCGTCGGAGCGGATCTGGATGAACCTTCCCCCGGCGCGTGTCTGGGTGTATCGCAAGGGCTGATCGCCCAGCGCCGCTGGCGCCGGCTGGTTTTCTCTTCAACGCGACCTGAAAGATGCCTGCGCCGAAAATCCTCGTCATTCCCGGCTCGCTTCGCACGGGCTCGATCAATGCGCGGCTCGCCGCCGTTGCGGCAGAAGAATTCGTCCGGGCCGACGTCGAGGTTAACCGGATTTCGCTCGCGGATTTTCCATTACCGATTTACGACGGCGATCTGCAAGCCAGATCCGGTGTGCCGAAGAGCGCGATCAATCTCAAACACATGATCGGCTCGCATCACGGCATTCTTATCGTGACGCCCGAATACAATTCATCGCTGCCGCCGTTGCTCAAGAACGCCATCGATTGGGTCTCGCGCGTTCAAAGTGCGCACGAAACGCGCGGTCAGGTGTTTCAGGAGCGCGCGTTTGCAATCGCGTCGGCTTCCGGAGGACGTCTCGGCGGGACGCGGTGTCTGGCCGCGCTGCGCCTGGTGCTCACCGCGTGCCGGGCGACGGTCATACCCAATCAGCTTGCGTTGTCATTCGCCGGCGAGGCCTATGACGACATGGAAAGATTGAAGCATCCGGCCGATGCCGATGCCTTGAGAGCAATGGTGCGTCAGCTGATCGACGCCGCCCAGAACATGATGTGAGGTGAGATGCAGCCTGAAAACATTGCGCCCCGGGACCGTCTGATCGTTGCGCTGGATTTGCCCAGCGTTGCCGCCGCGGAGACGATGATCGCGAAGCTCGGAGATAGCGTGACGTTTTACAAGATCGGCTATCAACTGGCCTATGCCGGAGGTCTGTCACTGGTGCGTCCTCTGGCCGATGCAGGCAAGAAAGTGTTCATCGATCTCAAACTGCATGACATCGGTAACACCGTCGCGCGCGGCGTCGAGAGTATCGCGCGGCTCGGCGCGAACTTTCTCACGGTGCATGCGTATCCGCAGACCATGAAAGCCGCGGCCGAGGCGCGTTCCGGATCGAGCTTGAAGATTCTGGCGGTGACCGTGCTGACGTCTTACGACGACGGCGATCTTCACACGGCGGGCTATCGGCTTGGTGTCTCCGATCTGGTTGAAGCGCGTGCACGGCAGGCGCAGGAGATCGGCGTCGACGGTCTCGTTTGCTCGCCGGAAGAGGCCGCGAACATTCGCAAAATCGTCGGCGCTCAGATGAATCTGGTGACGCCGGGCATCCGTCCCGCAGGGAGCGCGACCGGCGACCAGAAGCGCATCATGACGCCGGCCCGCGCGATCGCTGCGGGCGCCGACTATCTGGTCGTGGGCCGGCCCGTCATGGAGGCGTCCGATCCGAAAGCGGCTGCGGATGCCATCGTCACCGAAATCGAACGAGCAAAAAGCTGAAAGGGAGAAGTCGAATGGCAAGAGGCTATTGGGTTGCCCGGATCGATGTGCACGATCTTGAAGGCTACAAGCGGGATTACGTCGCGCACAACGGCGCGGTGTTCCACAAGTATGGCGCCAAATTCCTCGTGCGCGGCGGAAACCATGAGGCCCCAGAGGGACAGCCGCGCTCGCGCAACGTCGTGATTGAATTCAAGGACTATGAGACCGCGCTCGCCTGCTACCGCTCGCCGGAATACCAGGCGCTGGTGAAAGCGCGCACGCCCCATTCGCAAGGCGATATCGTGATCATCGAAGGCTACGACGGGCAGCAGCCCTGATGTGTTGGCTGGCCTAGAGCCTGATCGGTTGCCGGGAAACGCAGCCCCGGCTATACCGAATGGTACTTTGAGGGGCTCTGAAATGGCCGATATGCGGTTGATCGTTGCAGGTGCGGGCGGCCGGATGGGCCGCGCGCTGACACGGGTCATTTCCGAGACGGAAGGTGCGGTCGTCACAGGCGCACTCGAAGCGCCGGGCTCCGAACTGATCGGGAAGGACGCCGGCGTTCTGGCGGGCTTGCCCGCAAACGGAATCGAACTATCGGCGGACTTGTGGTCGTTGTCTGCAAATGCAGACGGCATTGTGGATTTCACGGTGCCGGGTGCGACGATCGCGAACGTCGCCATCGCGGCCCAGCGTGGCCTCGTTCATGTGATCGGCACCACCGGTCTTTCCGGCTCGGATATGGCGGTCATCAAAAGCGTGACGTCGCGCGCTATCGTCGTCCAATCCGGCAATATGAGTCTTGGGGTCAATCTGCTGGCGGCGCTGGTAAAGCGTGTCGCGCAATCGCTCGACGAGAGCTTCGATATCGAGGTTCTCGAAATGCATCACAAGGCCAAGATCGACGCGCCGTCGGGGACCGCCTTGATGCTGGGTCAGGCCGCTGCCGATGGCCGCAAGATCGCCCTCGATAAGCACTCTGCGCGCGGCCGCGACGGGTTCACCGGTGCGCGGAATACCGGCGACATCGGCTTCGCCTCGTTGCGCGGCGGTACCGTAACCGGCGATCATAGTGTGATCTTCGCCGGCGCAATGGAGCGGATCGAGCTCACGCACAGGGCCGAAGACCGGACGATGTTTGCGCAGGGTGCCGTCAAGGCTGCGTTGTGGGCGCGAAGCCAAAAACCGGGTCTTTATTCAATGGCCGACGTTCTCGGCCTCGGTGATTTCTAAATTCAAAATCGGAAATAGTCAGAATGAGCGAACGCCTTCTTGTGCTGGTGCGTCATGGCCAGAGCGAATGGAATTTGAAGAACCTGTTCACGGGTTGGAAGGATCCGGACCTGACCGAGCTTGGCGTGACCGAAGCGAAGGATGCGGGGCGCAAGCTCAAGGCTCAGGGTTTTGTGTTCGATATTGCCTTTACCTCAGCGTTGACTCGCGCCCAGCACACGCTCGACCTTGCACTCAAGGAATTGGGTCAGACCGGAATTCCGGTCAGAAAAGATCAGGCCTTGAATGAGCGTGATTACGGCGATCTCTCGGGACTCAACAAGGATGATGCCCGCAAGAAATGGGGCGAAGAGCAGGTTCTGATTTGGCGCCGGTCTTATGATGTGCCGCCGCCCGGGGGCGAGAGTCTGAGGGATACGTTGGCGCGCACGTTGCCGTATTTCGTGCAAGAGATTCTGCCTTGCGTACTGCGCGGCGAACGCACGCTGGTCGCTGCTCATGGCAACTCGCTGCGTGCGCTGATCATGGTTCTTGAAAAATTGTCGCCGGAGCAGATCCTCAAGCGCGAACTGGCAACGGGCGTTCCGGTCATCTATCGCCTGAATCCCGACGCGACTGTGGCGTCGAAGCTCGATCTCGCGGCTTGATGACGTGACAGGTTGAGGGCGCCGCTTAGGCTGCGCCGACGCGTCCCGCTTCCCAGCCGAGCATCGCTTGCTTGCGCGTAATGCCCCAGTGATAACCCGTCAGCGCGCCGCTCTTGCCGATGACGCGATGACAGGGCACCACGAACGACACCGGGTTCTTGCCAACGGCAGCACCTACGGCGCGCGACGCCTTCGGGCTGTTCACGTTCGCGGCGATGCTGGAATAGGTCGTGGCCTTGCCCATCGGAATTTTGAGCAGCGTTTCCCAGACCCGTACCTCGAAGTCGGTACCGATCAACACCACGCGTAGCGGCTGATCCGCGCTCCAGAGTTTTGTGTCGAAGATCCGTTGTGCCAGCGCCGTAGTGCCGGCGTGATCTTCGATGTATGTCGCGCGCGGCCAGCGCCGCTGCATGTCGGCAAGCGACACCTGCTCCTGACCGGCATCGGCGAACGCTAATCCCGCGAGGCCGCGGCCGCTGGCGATCACGATCGCGGTGCCGAATGGGGAGGGATGGAAGCCGTAAGACAGCGTCATACCGGCGCCGCCGTTCTTCCACTCGCCCGGTGACATCGCTTCATGCGTGACGAACAGGTCGTGCAGCCGGCCCGGCCCGGATAGTCCGGAGTCCAGTGCCGCGTCGAGTACGCTGGCGGAATCCCGCAATAATCCCTTGGCGTGATCGAGCGTCAGCGCCTGCATGAAATCCTTCGGCGTCAGTCCGGCCCAGCGGCGGAACAGGTGATGCAGTTCATCCGGCGTGACCGCGGCGGCGTCCGCCATCGCTTCGATGTCCGGCTGCGTGCGCCAGTGCTCCGAGATGAAAGCGATCGCGCGGCGAACCGAATCGTAGTCGCGCAGCGCTGCGTTCTGCGCGCCCGGTTTGGTGAGCTGCGGATCGGCGGCGGCGAGTTGTCTGGCGAGTGTCATCATGACTCACATGTAGGACGGCAGCGGCATCGCAACCACCCGATTCCCGAGATGGCGTCAGCTAATCGGATTGTAGGTCGGACCGCGTTTTGCCGTTTGCAAGGCCTCCGACAACGCTTTGACAAAACTGGACTTTTCGTCCGGACCGAGAAAACTCGCGATCGAAATTCGGCGCCCGCGCGAGACCAGATAAAGCCGCTCAATGCCGAACTCCTCGTGGACCTTCTGATCGAGCTGGACCCAGAGCGGATTCAAGACCCATTCGACCGTATGACCGCGGTGGCTGGTACGGCGCACGCGCAGTTCGGAATGGGTGATGGAAATTTCCTCGGTCGCTTTGGCGTGGCGGAAGTTGAGCCGGAATGCCCAGTAGATGACGAGAACGTCGAGGCCAAAGAAGCCGAACACCGGCCACGCGCCCATTATCAGAAACGCTACGCCCGCAGCGAAACTGACGATGCAGACGAACGTCATCAGCACCATGAAACCGCTGCGGCTCAGCGAGCGATGCGGCGTCAGGCGTGCTGCGAACAGCATCTGCTCGGCAGGGTCGGGACCATCAAAGTCGTTGCCTGATGTCATGGGAGATCAGTATACCCCGATCATGCCGAAAATCATCCGCCGACCTCCTGTGAAACCGAAAACGGCACCCAAAAAAGGCGAGCCGAAGCCCTCGAAAAGTCTTGCGGCAAACCCAAGGCAAGCAAAAAAGCCGGCAAAATCCGCAAAACCCTGGACGCCGGCCGAAGTCCACGAAGCCTTCGCGCGTTTTCGCAAAGCAAATCCCGAACCGAAGGGCGAGCTCGAACATCTCAATCCCTACACGCTGCTGGTCGCGGTGGTGTTGTCGGCGCAGGCGACCGACGCCGGCGTCAACAAGGCAACGCGCGCGCTATTCGCGATTGCGGACACGCCGCAAAAGATGCTCGCGCTCGGCGAGGAGACAGTCCGCGACTACATCAAGACCATCGGGCTCTATCGCAACAAGGCGAAGAACGTCATCGCGCTGTCGGAAAAACTGCTCGCGGAATTCAATGGCGAGGTGCCGCGTACCCGCGCCGAGATCGAGTCGTTGCCGGGTGCGGGACGCAAGACCGCCAACGTCGTGCTCAACATGGCGTTTGGCGAGCACACCATGGCGGTGGACACCCACGTCTTCCGCGTCGGCAATCGCACCGGCATGGCGCCGGGCAAGACGCCGCTTGAGGTCGAGCTCGGGTTAGAGCGCGTGATTCCGTCAGAGTTCATGCTGCATGCACATCACTGGCTGATCCTGCACGGCCGCTACACGTGTCTGGCACGCTCGCCGCGCTGCGCGGTCTGCCTCATCAACGATCTCTGCCGCTGGCCGGAGAAGACGATCGCCTGAGCGTGGCGATGGCTCGATAGCGAAGCTCCGCAAAATCCTCAAACTGTCGGCACGCCCGTCCTGCGCCCCGGCTCGATCAGTTCCGGCCGCGGTCCACTCAGCCGTTTATGCATGTGGACCATGAAGGCCATACCGAACAACGGCGTTGCAAGGTTCACGATTGGAATCGACACGAACGCCGCGATGAAGAGTCCGGCCACGAAGATCGTGGCGGCGTTGTCGCGGCGCATCGCCTTGGCATCCGCCGGCGACCGAAACCGCATCGCCGCCAATTCAAAATATTCCCGGCCCAGCAGCCACGCGGTCGCGATGAAGAAGGCGATGAAACCCGCGCCGGCCACGAACACGAACGGCAACGCGATCAGATAGACGAGCAGCGTCAGCAGCGCGGTCTTGATGCCTTCGATGATCGCCACACCATAGGGCAGCGCGGTGCCCGGATGCTCCGCCGGATAATGCTCGCGCTCGACGATGTCGCCGACGTCATCGACGAACACGCTCGCCACCAGCGAGGTGATCGCCGGCATCAGGAACACCGCGCCGAACGCGACGCCGAAGCCGGCCGCGATTGAGATGATCCAGGCCAGGATATTCAGCGGCGTGTGGAAGGCCGGTCCGAGCGCGGTCTCGGCCCAGTTCTCGCCGGAGCCGGCGAGCCAGCTCAAGAGCCGTTGCAGGCCGACGGCGAGCACGACGATCAGCACCAGCGCCAGCCCGATTGCGCGCCACAGGATGGCGCGCATCGGCGGCGACAGGATTTGCGAAAGCGCCTTGACGGCAGCGTCGATCATGACGGTCAGTCCCCGGTGAAACCTGCGCTCACATAAATAGCGAAACCCGATCCAGCAAGTGTACGGATCGGCGCAGGCGCCCTACACCAGCCAGATCCCGGACAGCGCCGCCAGCGAGACCAGCGAGAGGATGACGCTCATGACGATGAGGATTCGCTGGTCGATGCGCGGCACGTCGGGGTCGGGATGGATCGCGCCGGAGTTTTTCATACGCCAGACCGCGCCGGCGAAGCAGAAGATGCTGAAGGCGATCAGGGCGGAGCTGTCGATCAGAATGATCCAGGCGGGCATCAGGCCGGTCAGCACGCCTTTGGCGCCGGCGCCGCTGGCGAGCGCGAACAGGCCCGTCCTGATCCACGCGCTATAAGTTCGCTCGGCAGCGAGCGCGGTGCGGTTTGCGGCCAACTCGGTGCGGCGGTCGGCGCTGTCCTCAATGCGGACTGAGCTTTCCTTGAGCCCCTTGGCGCTGTCGGCAACCTTCTTGCTCTGGACTTCGACCGCAGCCGCGGCAGATTTCTGGACCATCACACTACTCGAATGGAGTTCTGTGGAACATCTTGGCGGCGTGCGCGTCAGTCCGCGCAGCCGATCGCTTTGACCTGCCACGCCGGACCCGCGACAATGAGGGAACGCACTTGGCGGCCGAAGGTTCGTTTGCCGGCAGTGCGATCGTTGGGGATGAGGAAAAGATGGGGCCAAGTCGATTGGGGCGGATCTTGCGCCAGTCCGCGCCGTGGGCGGCGGTCATTTTGCTCGCGTCGGTGATATCAGCCAACGCGGAGGGACAAGCCGCCGCGCGCCCGTCCGAATTTCTGCTGATCGCCCAGATCGCGCTGCTGATCGCCGTCGGCCGCGGTCTCGGCGAGATCATGCAGCGGATCGGCCAGCCATCGGTGATCGGTGAACTGCTCGGTGGCCTGTTGCTGGGACCGTCGGTGTTCGGCCTGTTGTGGCCGCAAGCGCAACACGCGATCTTTCCACCCAGTCCCGAGCAAAAGGCACTGATCGAGGGCATCGCGCAGTTCGGCATTTTGCTGCTGCTGCTGCTCACCGGCATGGAAACCGATCTGAAGCTGGTGCGAAAGGTCGGCCGTCCCGCCGTCTTCATATCAATCGCCGGCATCGTTGTGCCCTTTGCTTGCGGCTTCACGCTCGGACAGTTTTTGCCGCAAAGCCTGCTGCCGCATCCGGAAGCGCGGCTCGTGGCTTCGCTGTTCCTCGGCACCGCGCTCTCGATCTCGTCGGTCAAGATCGTCGCGGTGGTGGTGCGCGAGATGAATTTCATGCGCCGCAATCTCGGGCAGATCATCGTCGCGACCGCGGTGCTCGACGACACCATCGGCTGGATCATCATCGCGGTGATCTTCAGCCTCGCGTCGAGCGGGCATCTCGATCTCGTGTCGGTGTCGAAAGCCCTTGTGGGAACGTTGGTCTTTCTCGCGGTCAGTCTCACGATCGGCCGCCGTCTCGTCTTTCAATTGATCCGGTGGGCCAACGACACCCTGGTCAGCTCGGCCGCGGTCATCACCGTCATCCTTCTGCTGATGAGCGCGATGGCGCTGACCACGCATCTGATCGGCGTCCACACGGTGCTTGGCGCGTTCGTGGCCGGCGTGCTGGTGGGGGAATCGCCGATTCTCACCGGCCAGATCGATGAACGGTTACGCGGCCTGATCAGCAGCCTGTTCATGCCGGTGTTCTTCGGCCTCGCCGGCTTCAGCGCCGACCTGACCGTGCTCGGAGATCCGAACTTGCTGCTGCTGACCGGCGCGCTGATTTTGATCGCGAGCCTCGGCAAATTCGGGGGCGCGTTCGCGGGCGGCGCGCTCGGCGGATTGAGCGGACGGGAATCGCTGGCGC